>CAIZOZ010000298.1 GCA_903934745.1 uncultured cyanobacterium | reverse complement strand
TGGCTGGGGGCGGAATACTTTTATCGCTTGCGTAGTTGCCAAGCCGGTCTGCGGCATTCGGCATGGCAGCAGCAGATCCAACTTCCGGCCCATCGCCTCGATCAGCTGCCGCCGCATCGCCGGGGCGAAGGTTTTGAGGGCGGCGGTGTTGACGGGCATGGAGGGGGGATGGGGGGAAGGCTTTTGGGGGGCAGAGCGTGGAGACCCTGAAGGTCTACGGGCCAGACAGGCGCCTGGCGTGCCTGCCACCACTGGAGCCAGTAGGATTCTTGCTGTTGTGGGCGCATCGGGCCATGCGGATCACCAGCAAGGGGCAGGTCACCATTCCCCAGGAGATCCGCGAGCAGTGTGGCCTGTTGCCCCACACCCAGGTGCGCTTCCTGGTGGAGGACGGCCGGGTGCTGATCGAGAAGGAGCCTGCGGAAAGCTCACCCGGCAGCGAAGGCCTGCAACGGCTGCGGCGGGCCCGCCTGCGCACGCGCCTCAGCACCGATGAGCTGCTATCCCTCAGCCGCGGCGAAGAGCAGCCCTGATGGTGTTCGTGGATTCCAATGTGATCCTCGATGTGATCACAGCTGATCCCCTCTGGCAACCGTGGAGCGAGGAGCAACTCGGCCGCTGGCTCGACCGCGGTCCCGTGCTGATCAATCCGATTGTCTATGCCGAAATCGCCTTCGCCTGCGAGGCGATCGAGGCCGTGGATGACCTGCTGCCGGCCCATCTTTATGCGTACCGTCCCATCCCCCGCGAAGCCGCCTTCCTGGCCGCTCGCGCCCACGCCGATTACCGGGCCCGGGGCGGCTCGCGCCAGACCGTGCTGGCGGATTTCCTGATCGGCGCCCATGCCCTGGTGGAGCGGGTCCCCCTGCTCGAAGCAGTCGCGGTAAAACTTGGGCACCCCCTCGAACAGGTTCCAGAGGAACAGCAACCGCTCCGGCGTGGTGTCCGCATGGGCCTCCAGCAGTTCCAGCAGGGAGGCGATGTCGAGGTGGCCCAGGCTGATCGTGTCGGTGAGGCGCTGATAGAGGGGGGCACTGCGGTCCTCCAGGAGCGCCTGCATCTCGGTGTGCAGGGAGCCCAGCACGATCAGGCCACCCTTGGCCTCGGGTGTGGCCGCCAGTCGGTCCACCTCGGATTGAAGCTCGGAGGTGAAGGGATAGAGGGCCTTACGACTGAAGTACTGGAACTCATCGAGGGCGACGATCCAGCCCTCGGCGCAGAGTTGACCGATCCGCACCGCCAGCGAGCGCAGGTCGTGGGGTAGGGGGGCGCTCACCCCGAAGTTCTCCATGAAATCGCGGGCGGTGCTCACCACGCCGGCCGGATCGGAGTCGGGGATCTGGATGTAGAGCACTCGCTCCCGGCGCTCCGGCTGCAGCAGCTCCTGCACCAGCCTGGTCTTGCCGATGCGGCGCCGCCCGGAGATCTGCAGGAAGAACCAGCGCCCGCGGCCAAGCACCTGCGCCAGCTCCGCCCGTTCGCGCCTCCTGCCGTAGAAGCCCCACTCCGTCATCGCGCTCGTAACTTAATCTTATTTAAGTTAGCTGCCTGGCCCAGTGGGGGCGGGCCATCTGCGGTCCTCACAGGCTGATCCGGTGCCCTTGATCGAGCTCCCTGCGGGCCGCCGCGCCCAGGGCCTCCAACCACTGCCCCAGCTCCGCCTCGTTGGTGATCTGGCTCAGCGGGCAGTCCGCCTTCAGAGCAGAGGCCGCCACCACTGTGATCGGTGGCACTGGGTTGGTGTCGTGGGGGGCCGCCAGCGCTGCCATCCTTTGGAGCTGCCTGGGCACTTCCTCGGCGCGATAACGGTTCACCCGCATCAGCACCCTGCCCGGCTGACTGGCGGCCTGTACATCAGCTTTCGCCCGCGTCGTGGCCGCCAACACCTGCTCTTGTTGGTCCTGCTCCAGGTTCTGGAAATCGTCCGTGGCTTTCAGGCGCTGTTCCTGGGCCTTGATCTGCGCCAACGCTTCGGTTTGAACCTGCAGTAAGCGTTCGCTCAGCAGACCCTGCAGGGCCGTCATGGCGTTGTTGGCCTGGGGGATCAGCCCACCGGTAAAGGGTCTGTCGCTGGCCAGAAGGCTATGCAGCGGCTGCACCTGCTCGGCTGGCAGATCCGCAAACTCCTCGCCGTAGCGCGCCTCGAATGCCCTCACCTGGTCGAACACCGTTTTCTGATGGCCCTTGAGGAACTGCTTCAGCGGTGTCAGCAGGTCTTCGTTGGCATCCAGCCAGTCGTCTTTGTAGGTGGACAGCTGGTTGAGCAGAAAGTCGTCGCCTTTCTTGCTCAACAGATCGGCCCGCTCAGCCCAGGGCTTCAGCTCGGCGAGGAAGGGATAGCTGCTGGTCTGGGCTGCCAGCTCGCGCAGCTCCTGGGCCTCATCGGCCATCGCCATCCGCAGGGCTTCGCTGCTGCTGCGGGCGTCGGTGCCACTGCTGGCCACGCCGAACAGATCCTGGTGGAAGCGCTTAAGCGCCTGGATGGCACTGGCATCGAACTGCTCCTGCTTGCGCACGCTCACGCCGCCCAATCGGCGGCTGTTGGTGAGCGCCTCGATCACCTCGACGCTGCTGAGCAGCTCCTTCTCGCGCAGCTCCAGCTTGCCGAGCCGGTACAGGCGCGCGATGAAGGTGAGGGTGGCCCAGTTGCTCCAGCCGTAGGGCTTTCGCTCGAAATAGCGAACCAGTGCTTCTGCGCTCAGCCGCTCGGCTTGGTTTTTGCTCCTTTCCACTTCCACCAGCACCTCCTGCTCGGCTTCCGAGAGCTGGATCGCCAATCCTTCCAGCAGATCGTCCTGTTCCCTCACCACCTTGGCCACGGTGGCTTCGCTGAAGCTGCCGTGGATCATCTTCAG
>CAIZOZ010000297.1 GCA_903934745.1 uncultured cyanobacterium | reverse complement strand
TGCTCCGTGAGGAAAGCGTTCGTCTCGATGTTGATGACATCGTTGAAGTTGCGGATGCTGATGCGGTAGTAGACGAGTTTGCTGATGGCGAATTCGTTGCTGATAATCTGGTGGATGACGGCTTGGCTGACGATGGCTTGGCTGACGACGAAGAGATTGTTCTCTCGACCGTCCTTGCTGACCTCGTTGAGATTGCTGTTGACGTTTCCGGCGAGTCAGGCGTTAAGGCTGAGGTGGAGATTGGCGACGTGGCAGAGATGATTGATGAGGCGGCGATCGACGATGAGGCCGATCTTGATGACGACTCTGAATATGGCGAAGATGAAGATGATGACCTGATCGACGATGAAGATGATGTAGTCGCTGATGGCGAACTCGATTCCAGTTTGAATGATGATGGCGATCTGGTCAGCTTCTTGCCGATTGCGGTGGTGGGCCTTGGGATTGAGGATCACGGCGCTCCAGCGGCGCTGAGGCCCTTGGCCAGTGCTCAGCTACCAGCCAGTGTGTACATGCTGGTGGACAAGACCGTGGAATTGCAGGCACGGCCGCTCAGCGATATCACCGAACTCGGGCAATTGCCGCCTGATGAGCACGATCGCCAGGCTCTGGTGGTGTTCACCAATCCTCGCCAGGCCAAGCGGCTCTGTGGCCGCACCCAGCGGGTGATCAAGCTGCCGGATACGCGCGTGATTGAGCGTACCGCCCCCTATCTACTCGCCCAGGGGATCAGCCGGGTGGTGATTGAAGGGGCCCTGTATTCGCTGCCGGGGAGCTGATCCTGGTTGCGGGGTTGGCTGGATGCGGGCTGCCGTTCCAGCGGCCCGCGCTGCAGTCTCACCAGAAGCCTCAGCAGAAGCGCTGCCGTCCGCGGCTGGACTCTGGCTGAGCATCATGGCGCGGTGCTGCGGTCACCTTTTACTGGCTGTGGGACTTGGCTTCAGCTCTCATCCTCCGGGTTGCGTCGACCCGCCAGCAGCGCCACCGCACTGCCACCGCTGGCGACCCCGAGAGCCAGGGCGAGGCCCACGAGGAAGCCGCTGGGCAGGGGCGCACTGCGGCCAACGCCGAGGTTGAGGCTGGGCCGGTCCTCGAGGTTCTGGGCTCCCAGGCCTAGGGCCACCACCAGCAGGGCACCGCCCATGAGGCTGCCTACGAAAAGGCGCAGGCGCAGCAGCATGGCGGGGGTCCTGAGTTGGGCGTAGTTTGCCCCAACTGGCCGCCCAGGGGATTTCCAGCGGATGGCCCTGGGGCGTTGGATCGGCTGCCGGATCACAACACGCCTTCTCCGGATCGAGATCGTGCCTGGAGAGGCCAGGCCAGGCCCCGTGCCGGCAAGCCCCGGCGAGGGCCTCACCCTGACGCCTGCCGTTCGCGCGGCTGGGCGGGCCTCGTGCCGTCAGTCCTGTTGGTGCAACAGGGCGTAGAGATCGCGCTTGGCGTGGCCGCTGCTCTGGGCCAGTTGGCGGGCGGCTTCCAGCTTGCTGAGGCCGCTGGCCACCAGCGCGGCCAGCTGCTCTTTCAGACTGGGCTCGTCCCAGGCAGGTGGGGCGGCGGCGGGGGCCCCGCCCAGCACCACAGTGCATTCCCCCAGGGGTGGTGTGTGGCGGAAATGCTCCAGGGCCGCCGCCACCGTGGGCCCCACCTGTTGCTCGTGGCGCTTGGTCAGTTCGCGGGCCACCTGCAGTGGTCGATCCCCCAGCACCTCCAGCAAATCCTCCAGCAGCGCCAGCAGCCGATGGGGGGATTCATAGAGCACGATCGTGCGCGCTTCGGCGGCCAGAGCCACGAGCTGCTGGCGCCGCGCCGCGCGCTTTGGCGCCAGGAAGCCTTCGAAGCAGAAGCGGCCGGTGGGCAGGCCACTGCTCACCAAGGCGGTGGTCAGCGCTGAGGGCCCCGGGATGCAGAGCACCGTGTGGCCCGCCTGGCGGGCTGCTGCCACCAGCTCCTCGCCGGGATCGGAGATGCCCGGCAGTCCCGCATCGCTGATCAGCGCCACCGCCTCGCCGGCCAGCAGCAGCCCCAGCAGCTGCGGGATGCGGCCGTGTTGGTTGTGGGCATGGAAACTGATCAGTCGGCGGGAGCCGATGCCCAGCCGCTGTAGCAGCAGGCCGCTGTGGCGGGTGTCCTCACAGGCGATGCGATCGACGCCAGCCAGCACCCGCAGGGCTCGCGGCGAGAGGTCGTCGATGTTGCCGATGGGGGTGCCCACCAGATACAGCACGCCGGCGGCTGGCTCCCCCGAGCGGAGGCCCGTGTTGGCGCTGGGGGGATGAACCGGCGGCTCCTGCACAATGCTGTCGTTACGGGCTGTCTTGCTGTGTCCATGATGCCGGCTTCCCCTGCCCTTCTCGCCGGCGTCCCGGTATCGGAGCTGCTGGCGGAGCTGCGACGGCTCAGCTGGGGTGCCGCCGACATCCTGCGGGCCTATGCCCGCGGTGAGACGCCCCCCTATGGATTCCCGCCGGTCTTGAGCGTGGAGGATGGGGGCAGCGGGCCGGTGTCAGCCGCTGATCTGGCGGTGAACCAGTGGTTGCTGGAGGGTCTGGGCCAGGCTTTCCCGGCGGCTGATTGGAGCCTGCTGAGCGAGGAGACCGCCCAGGACCAGCTGCTGCCGGGGCAACCGCTGGCCGCCGAGTGGCTCTGGATCCTCGATCCCCTCGATGGCACCAAGGACTTCCTGCAGGGCACCGGTGAATACGCGGTGCACCTGGCCTTGGTGCGCCACGGCCGGCCGGTGCTGGGGGTGGTGCTGCTGCCTGAGCTGGAGGAGTTGTGGTTCGGCCTCGTGGGTGGCGGCGGCGGGGCCGGTGAGGCCTGGCGGGAGAACCGCGAGGGTGAGCGCTTTGCGCCGGCCCTGAGTCGGCGCCAAGCTCTGGCTGAGCTGGTGCTGGTGGCCAGCCGCAACCATCGCGACGATCGCCTGGAGCAGCTGCTGGCAGCCCTGCCCCTGGCCGATCGCCGCTCAATGGGCAGCGTGGGTGGCAAGGTGGCCACGATCCTGCGGGGCGAAAGTGATCTTTATATCTCGCTTTCGGGTCGCACAGCCCCGAAGGACTGGGATCTGGCGGCCCCTGAGGCGGTGCTGCTGGCCGCCGGTGGTGCCCTCAGTCATGCCGACGGTCGGCGGCTCAGCTACAACGACGGCGATAGCCGCCAGGCTGGCTGTCTGATCGCCAGCCATGGGCCGGCCCACAGCGAGCTGTGTGAGCGGGCCAGCCAGGCGATGGCGGCGATTGATCCAGACTTTGCCGTGTGACGACCTAGGCCTCGCCTCCGGCTTCGGCCCCGGCCCCCGGCCCCGGCCCCCGGACTGGAAACTCGGGCCTGATGGTGCCAGTGATCTGCGGAAGGCTCATCAGTGCGCTCCGATCGGTTCGGCCATGAGCACCACAGCGAAGGTCCCGGCTACGACCAGGGAAAAGCTCAGCTCAGCGGCGGCTGGCTTGCCCGACGGCCGCTTTCGTTTCGGCTTCCCTGACGCTTGGCCCGGACTGGGCCAACCAAGAACCAGCCCTCCACCGGCCTGATGGCTGATGGAGGGCTGGGATCCCCTCCCCGTGTTTGGAGAGGGGTCAGCAGGAACTAGGGCCTCACTCAGCAGCGGCCGCGGTGGCCGCCGCCTCCGGTTCCTGCTGCGGCACGCCGCGCAGGGTGAGGTTGATGCGGCCGCGATTGTCGATCTCGCGTACGCGCACGGTCACCTGATCGCCCACATTCACCACGTCTTCCACCTTTTCCACCCGTGATTCCGACAGCTGGGAGATGTGGATCATCCCTTCCTTGCCGGGCAGGATCTCCACAAAGGCGCCGATCGGGATCACCCGGGTGACGGTCCCTTGGAACACTTCTCCCTCGCTGACCCGGCGGGTCAGGCCTTCGATGATGCGCTGGGCCTCTTCAGCCGCGGCACCATCGTGGCTGGCGATCGTGACGATGCCACCGTCTTCGATGTCGATCTTGGTGTTGGTGCGCTCGGTGATGCCCTTGATCGTGCGACCGCCGGGGCCGATCACGGTGCCGATCAGCTCCGGATCGATGCGGAAGCTGAGCAGGCGGGGGGCATGGGGCGAGAGGGTGTCGCGGGGGGCGTCAATTGCCTCCAGCATCTTGCCGAGGATGTGCAGACGGGCAGGACGGGCCTGGTTGATCGCGTCGGCCACGGTTTTCACCTCGAGGCCGGTGATCTTCATGTCCATCTGCAGGGCGGTGATGCCCTTCTCGGTGCCGGCCACCTTGAAGTCCATATCTCCGAGGAAATCCTCGATGCCCTGGATATCCGTGAGGATGCGCACGTCGTCGCCTTCCTTGATCAGACCCATGGCGGCGCCGCCCACCGGCGCTTTCAGGGGCACGCCCGCATCCATCAGCGCCAGGGTGCTGCCGCACACCGAGCCCATCGAGGTGGAGCCATTGGAGCTGAGGCACTCCGATACCACCCGCAGCACATAGGGGAAGCTTTCCTTGCTGGGCAGCACCGGCAGCAGCGCCCGCTCGGCCAGGGCGCCGTGGCCAATTTCACGGCGGCCGGGCGAACGCATCGGCCGGGTTTCACCCACCGAATAGGGGGGGAAGTTGTAGTGGTGCAGATAGGTTTTTTCGCTGGCCGGGTTGAGATCGTCCATCTCCTGGGCATCACTGGGGGTGCCGAGGGTGGCGGTGGAGAGCACCTGGGTGAGTCCGCGGTTGAACAGTCCCGAGCCATGTACGCGCTTGGGCAGAACACCCACGGCGGCGCTGATCGGCCGCACCTCATCGAGGCCCCGGCCATCGACCCGCTTGCCTTCGCTGAGGATCTGCTGGCGCATCAGCTTCTTGGTGAGGCTCTTATAGCTGTTGCTCAGCACCTTGCTGTTGCTGCTGACCGCCACCTTGATGGCGTCGTCCTCCTTAAGGGCGGCGACCTTGGCACTCACCTCGGCCTTGATTGCATCGAGTTTTTCGTCCCGTTCCGGCTTGGTCTGGGAGAACTGCTGGAGCACCGCGCCGATGGCACTGGCGCATTCTTTCTCCAGGAAGGAGGGCACGGTGGGGTCATCCACCTTCTCTTCGGGAATCACCTGCTCAATGCCGAGTTCCTTGAGCAGGTTCAGCTGGGCCTTGATCAGCTCGCCCACGGCCTCATAGCCGAAGTCGATCGCTTCGATCACATCCTGTTCGGGCAGCTGATTCGCCCCCGCTTCCACCATCACCACCCCGGCCGGAGTGCCGGCCAGCACCAGGTCCAGGTCGCTGCGCTCGATCTCGCGGAAGCTGGGATTGAGCACGAAGTCGTCGCCCAGCAGGCCCACCCGCACTGCGGCCATCGGGCCGTAGAACGGCATCCTGGCCAGCAGGGCGGCCATCGAGGCGCCGGTCACGGCGAGCACGTCGGGTGGCACCCGTTCATCGAGCGACATGCAGGTGGCGACGATCTGCAGGTCGTCGCGCAGCCAGCTTGGGAACAGGGGCCGCATCGGCCGATCGATCAGGCGGCAGGTGAGGATGGCCCGCTCGGGGGGCCTGGCTTCGCGGCGGAAAAAGCTGCCCGGAATGCGGCCGGCGGCGTAGAGCCGTTCTTCGTAGTCGCAGATCAGCGGCAGGAAATCAATGCCTTCGCGGCCCTTGGAGCGGGTGGCGGTGACCAGCACCGCGGTGTCACCGCACTCGACCATCACCGAGCCCCCGGCCTGGGGGGCATACCGACCGGTGGTCAGCCGGATCTCCCGACCATCGAAGGAGATCGACTGAGTTTGTCCTTGCACTTGGATTTATGTCCTTTTGTTGTCAAAGACCATCCTGCCATCCGGCCGCCACCAGGGCTTGGAAAGCCTGGGTTTTTGTTGGGATGGCGGAGGGCTTGGCTGCCGGACCCCGCTGCACCGCTAGCGGCTCTGGCCGAATCACAGGCCTGAAGCCTTGGGACCAGCTCATGAGGACTGCAGGCTGCATCGCTGGCGTCGCACGCCAAATGGCTGTCTCTGCAGGGCCGCAAAGCTGCTGAGCACTGGTTTGAGTGGCGGCTCCCGCTTGTCTTGGCGCGAGCGCTCGAGGCTATCGGTGTACCGGCAACGACCTGCTCAACAAAAAGAGCATCCTTGCGGATGCCCTCGCCAGCCAGCTCGCCGGCTCCAACGCTGGACTTGAATTACCAGCTGGACTTGACCACGCCGGG
>CAIZOZ010000296.1 GCA_903934745.1 uncultured cyanobacterium | reverse complement strand
GCACGGCAAGGGCAAGGCAATGGCAGCATCAACTCCAGTTCGTCCGCGGTTCCAAGCCCATGTCTCCGGCCCCATCCAGCCCCGCGGCCCAGCCCTTGCCCGGGGATGGCGAAGCCGCTGGCAGCGGTGATCCGATCAGCGAAAGCGAAGCCCTGGCTCGCCTGCGCCAGAGCGACGACCAATCCCATCAGTACTACGCAGCCTGGTGGCTGGGCCGCAATCGCAGCCGCCATCCCGAGGCGGTGCCCCTGTTGCTGGCCGCCCTGCGGCAACGACGGCCGCGGGATCCGCTGGCGGGAGTGGAGGAAAATGCCGTGGCCCGCAATGCCGCCCGAGCCCTGGGCAAGCTGGGCGATCGAACAGCGATCCCCGAGTTGTTAGCGGCCCTCGACGACGAGGATGACGGTCTGCGAGAGGCAGCCGCCCGCTCCCTCGGCGAGCTGGCCGCCATCGACGCGGTGGCGGTGCTGCTCCGGCGCCTGGCCAGCGGCCCCGCCGGTGCCGGAGCCACCCGACCGGACAGCCCGCGCCTGCAGGAACCCTGCGAGGCGATGCTCGAAGCCCTGGGGGCGATCGGCGTGGCCGAGCCCGGCGTGCTCGCCCTGATCGAACCCTTCACGGCCCATGAGCGTCCACTGATCCGCAGCGCCGCCTGCCGGGCCTTGCTGCAGCTCAGTGGCGAGGCCCGCTGGGCCGACCCCTTGGTGCAGTTGCTGGACCATCCCCAGCTGCAGGTGCGGCGCGCCGCCCTGATGGATCTGGGGGCTGTCGGCTGGCGGCCAGCCCTGGAGCCGATCTGCCGCACCCTGGCCGAGAACAGTCTCAAATTGATCGCCCTGCGGGGCCTGGTGGAGCAGGGCGAGCGCCATGGCGCCACCATTCAGGCTGAGGCGGTGTTGAGCGCCATGGACTCCCTGCTGTGAGGAGCGTTGAGATGGACCCAATCGGCGAACGCATCCAGGCGGTGCGGCAAGCAGCCAGCGCCCAGACCATGCTGGCCGCCACCTGTGCCCTGGCCGCCAGCGACCACGGGGACAGCGCCAACGGCGAGGCGATCGCCTGCCTGGTGGAAGTGCTGGGCTTCAACAATCCAGGCGCTGCCGTGGCCGCCGTCGATGGCCTAATCCGGCTGGGCCCGATGGCGGTGGAGCCGATCCTGGACAGCCTGGATCCCCGCAATTACGGCGCCCGGGCCTGGGCCGTGCGAGCCCTGGCCGGCATCGGCGATGTGCGAGGCCTGGACCTGCTGGAAGAGGCCCTCGCCAGCGATGTCGGTCCGAGTGTGCGCCGCGCCGCCGCCTGCGGCCTCGGCAGCTTGCAGCTGAAGGCGCTGAAGCCACACCAGCGCACCGTGGTGCGGGAGCGGGCCCTGCTGGCCCTGTTGGGGGGCTGCCACGACGGCGAATGGGTGGTGCGCTACGCCGTGAGCGTGGGCCTGGAAAGCCTCGGACTCAGGCTGGAACCCCAGCCCCAGGAACAGCTCCAGCTGCTGAAAGCCCTGGCAGCCCTGGGCCAGGCAGAACTGGAGGACACGGTGGTGGTGCGGCTGCGCGCCAGGCTGGCTCACCAGCGACTCCTGGCCCTGATGCCGGCGGCAGGGATCGAGGTGCAAGCCCAGGCCGAGGCACTGCCATGAGCGCAGCACCGACCCGGGTGCTGTTTGTCTGCCTCGGCAACATCTGCCGTTCGCCAGCCGCCGAAGGAGTGTTCCTGCATCAACTGGCCCAGGCGGATCTGGAGGGGAGCTTCGTTGTGGATTCGGCCGGCACCGGCAGCTGGCATGTGGGCCAAGCCGCCGACCCGCGCATGCGCGCCGCCGCCGAGCGCCGCGGTGTGCACCTCCCGAGCCGGGCCCGCCAGCTCTCGGTGGCGGATCTGCAGACGTTCGACCAGATCCTGACGATGGACGCGGAAAATCTGGCGGCCGTGCGAGCCCTCAGCCGTCAGCGCCGTCCCCGCGCCACGATCACGCCCCTGCTGCAGTTCTGCCGGCGCTTCCCCCAGCAGGAGGTGCCAGATCCCTACTACGGCGGCGAAGCCGGCTTCGACCACGTGCTCGACCTGCTGGAAGATGCCTGCGCGGGCCTGCTGGCGACGCTGTTGGCGGCACGCCGCCAGAGCGACCGTGCCGATCCCCCCACGGCAAGCTGAGGGCATGGTCCCGGCTGGGTCCAAGGGCTACTGACCGCTTGGACTGAACGATGAGCAATTGGACTGAACGGTTGGCCTGTGGGCTCAGTGGGGGCCGGGCCAGGCTTCCTCGGGAATCCGCTGCCGGAACAGATCCACCAGCACCTCAATCACCGCCTCGATGCTCATGCCATCGGTGACCAGCTCGACGGCGTCCTCGGCCTGCACCAGGGGCGCCACCGCCCGGGTGGAATCGAGATGGTCGCGCTCCGCAATGCTGGCCTCGAGCTCCGGCAACGGCGGCACCGAAAAACCACGCTGGCGCAGATCCTCAGCCCGGCGCCGGGCCCGCTCAGCCACCGTGGCGGTGAGGAACACCTTGCAGTCGGCGTCGGGGAACACGGCGGTGCCGATATCGCGCCCCTCAGCCACCAGGCCACCGCGGGCACCCATGGCCTGCTGCTGGCGGGTGAGGGCCGCGCGCACACAGCCATGGGCCGCCACCGCACTCACCTGGGCCGTGACCTCGGGGCTGCGGATCGCGTCGGTCACGTCATGGCCATTGATCTGCACCCGCTGCTGCTCTGCATCGCCCGTGGAGAGCTGCAGATCAAGACCCTCCAGCAGCGGCGCCACCGCACGGGCATCGGCGGGGTCCACGCCCTGGCGCTGCACCCACCAGGTGAGGGCCCGATACATGGCGCCGGTGTCGAGATAAACCAGGCCAAGACGCCGGGCGAAGGCCCGGGTGACCGTGCTCTTGCCGGCGCCAGCCGGACCATCAATCGCAACGATCGGAGGGCGAGACATCAGGAGAACGTGATCGATCAGACGACTTGAGCCGCAGTGAACAGCAGCAGCCAGCAGGGTCAGGCCCTGGGGCCGCCGCAAGGGCTCCAGGGTATGCGCCTGCACGAGCTGCACATAATCAATGACCAGATCAGCAGCCTCCAAACGGCTGCACACAGCGGTGATCAACGCCTCGGCCGCGACGCCTGCCGGCGTCGCCAGGGCCTCAAGACGGGCCGCCGCCAGCGCCGCCGGCAGGGCAGCGGCCCTGAGCCGCTCAGCCGCGCTGAGATAGCGATTGCGCGAACTGCAGGGCAGCCGATCGTGATCACGCACGGTTGCGCAGCCCTGCACCTGCAACGGCAGGCCCAGATCGGCGATCACCCGACGTAAAACCACCAATTGCTGCCAGTCCTTCTCGCCAAGCAGCAACCGATCCGGTCGCACCAGGGCCAGCAGCCGACAGACCACGGTGGCCACACCGTCGAAATGGCCGTGCCGGGAGCGGCCACAGAGCTCCCGCTGCAGCGAGGCCGGCACCTGGATCCGGGTGATCTCCTGCACTCCCTGGGGGTAGATCACCTCCAGCGGTGGCGCGAACAGGGCATCGGCGCCAGCCGCAGCCGCCAGCTGCCCATCCCGCTCCAGATCCCGCGGGTAGCGATCGAAATCCTCAGCAGGGCCGAACTG
>CAIZOZ010000295.1 GCA_903934745.1 uncultured cyanobacterium | reverse complement strand
GGTCGTGGCAGTCGATAACGACGCGCCAGCTTCAGGCCCTCGTCCACATGGGCCTGGAGGATGGCGGCACTGGCGAAGGGATCGTCAAGGCGGTCATGGGGATTGCCGCCACTTTCGTCCTGGTTTTCGATGAACCACTGGGGCCCATGCAGCTTGCCGACGTCGTGATACAGAGCGCCGGTGCGGATCAGGTCGACGTCGGCCTGGATGGCCCGGGCCCCCTCCTCGGCCAGACCGCAGATCATCAAGGTGTGTTCAAACGTGCCCGGCGCCTCGGTGGACAGACGCCGCAGCAGCGGGCGTTCGAGGTCGGCCAGTTCCATCAGCCTGGCGCGGGTGAGCAGGCCGAAGAAGCTCTCCACCAGCGGTGCCAGGATCAGGCCGGCCATCAACAGGCCAGCCACGAGCAGGGCTTCGCTGAACAGATCATGGCCCCGGGGCCAGTGGGCTGGAGCGCCGCTGCCCTGGCCGATCAGGCTGCTCAGCTGGATCACCAGCCCCTGGCTGAGCATCGCGCCCAGGGGCAACAGCATCGCCAGCTGCAGCAGCTGGGCCCGGTTGCGCTGGCGGCCGGCCAACAGGGCCGCCAGCACCGCCACCAGGGCGGCCACCACCAGGCGGCATTCGAGCAGGCCATGGAGCGGATAGGGCCAGATCAGGCTGGCCACCGCCAGCCAGGCCAGTCCCGCCACCGTTCCCAGCCCCTGGGCCAGCAACAGGGTGGGCGGCACGAGCAGGGCCAGTGGGCTGGCATGGACACCGAGCACCAGCTTGAAGCCCTGCACCGTCAGCAACATCGCCAACGCCAGCAGGGCCTGGCGCGGTTCCAGGCTGGCTCGCCAGCGGCGCATCACCAGCAGCATCACGGTGCAGGCGGCCAGGGCTTCGCTGAAGTGACCCAGCCAGGGGAGCGGGCGCGGCCGGCGGTTGATCAGACCGAAATAATCGAGCACATCGAACGCCTGGGAGCTGATCAGCTCGCCCTGGCGGGTGATCAGATCGCCCTGGCGGACGCTGATCGTCGGTAGACCGTGCTGACTCACCAGCTCTTCGATGCGCCGCTGGCTGAGGAAGGTGTCACTGCGCAGGTTGGTGCGACCCTCGAGGCTGGCGGCGATCAGGCGGCTGCCGAGGCTGCGTCCGGCTACAGGTTGGTTCTCCAGCTGCAGATCAGCGGCCTCCAGCAGGGGAGCGTCGGCGACGCTGGCCACCACCCCCTGGCTGAGCATGCGCAACTGGGCCTGGCGCACCGCCCGTTCCCAGCTCACCAGCTCGGTTGTGCTGAGGTTCTGCAGCCATTGCCGTTCGGCAGCGGTGAGATTGAGCGGGTCGACGCGGGGTTGCTGGCTCGCCCGTTGCTGCTGCACCTGGGCGAGGCTGCGATCAAGGCCATCCTGCAGTTGGCGGCTGGCCCGTTCATCCACCACCTGCACCTGGGTGCGGGGCATCATCTGGCTGCGCCGCTGCTCCAGGGCCGCACTGTCCATCACGGTGGCGTCCTTGGGCGCCCGCACGGTGAACGGGGCCGGCAGACCGGGCCGCAGGCTGGGCTCCACCAGCCAGGGCCAGCTGGTGAGCAGGGCCACCAGTAGGCAGGCCAGCACCACGGCCGCCAGGCCGCCGCTGCGCCAGGACACGATCGCCAGGCGGGGGCGCTCCAGCCGCAGCAGGCTGCGCCACAGGGATCGGATCCGCCGGAGGCCGTTGGCCATGGATCAGAGCAGGAGCGAAAACGCTAGCGGTGTCAAGGTCGGCACCATCCCCCGGGGCGTCATGCTGGGGTTGGACCGCCCGATTCCTGATTCCATGGCCACCCTGCTGGATGGACGGCGCCTTGCGGCCGCGATCGAGCAACGCCTGCTTGCCGTGATCACGGCGGGACTGCCACTGGCGGGTCGTGCTCCCGGCCTGGCGGTGCTGCGGGTCGGCGACGATCCGGCCAGTGGCGTGTATGTGGCCAATAAAGAGAAGGCCTGCAGCCGGGTCGGCATTCGCAATCTTGGTGCCCATCTGGCCGCAGACACGGCGGCGGCGGATGTGCTGGCGCAGATCCAGCGGCTCAATGCCGATTCCCAGGTGGATGGCATCCTGCTGCAGCTGCCACTGCCGGCCGGCCTGGAGGAGGGCCCGCTGCTGGCGGCGATCGATCCCGATAAGGACGCCGATGGGCTGCACACCCTCAATCTCGGTCGCCTGCTCAAGGGGGAAGCGGGGCCGCGCAGCTGCACGCCGGCGGGGGTGATGGCCCTGCTGGCGGCGGCCGGGGTGGACCTGGCCGGCAAGCGGGCCGTGGTGGTGGGCCGCAGCATCCTGGTGGGCCAGCCGATGGCCTTGATGCTGCAGGCGGCGCATGCCACCGTCAGTGTTGCCCATTCGCGCACCAGCGATCTGGCGGCGCTGACGCGCCAGGCCGAGGTGCTGGTGGTGGCGGCGGGCCGGCCACGGATGATCGGCGCCGAGCACGTGAGGCCGGGGGCGGTGGTGGTGGATGTCGGCATCCATCGCCAGCCGCAGGGGGGCCTCTGCGGCGATGTGCGCTTTGAGGAGGTGGAGCCGATCGCCAGTGCCATCTCACCGGTGCCCGGTGGCGTCGGCCCGATGACCGTGGCGATGCTGCTGGTCAATACGGTGCTGGCCTGGTGCCATCGCCACGGGGTGGAGGGGGCCGCGCTGGAGGATCTGCTGGTCTGAGCCAGGCCAGGCCTGGTCTTATTCCGGGATTCCGCCGCGGCCAGGCCCGTGGGCCGTTCAATCCGGAGCGCTCCGTTCTGCATCGACAGGTTCTCGATCCACAGGCTCTCGACCCACCCGGCGGCGGCCTCTGGAGCCTTGGATCAGAGCGGGATCTTCAGCCCCACGTTCTGGAACGCCCTGGTTTTCCAGGGCTTTCGCAAGGCTGGGGGTGCCAGGGTCAGGGCGGCGCTGGCACCCCTGCAGCGCCGGCCCGGAGCCCGCCCTGTTAAGCCGCCGCTCGCGCCCGGAGGGCAGGCTGCGAGAATCGCCGCCGAGCCTTCAGTTCCCCATGACCGCGTCCGTGAGCACGGCCCAGGATCCGGCCCAGGACGCGACCGTGACCGAGGACGCGGCCCCAGCCCAGAGCTTTGATTTTGCCGCCTATCTGGAGGCCGCCCGACGGCGGGTGGAGGCCGCCCTGGATGGCTCCCTCGGCCCGGAGCGGCCCGAATCGCTGCGGGAGGCGATGCGCTATTCGCTGCTGGCCGGCGGCAAGCGGCTGCGGCCGATCCTCTGTCTGGCGGCCTGTGAGTTGGCCGGTGGTGATGGCGAGCTGGCCATGCCCACGGCGGTGGCGCTGGAGATGATCCACACGATGTCGCTGATCCATGACGATCTCCCCGCCATGGACAACGACGATCTGCGGCGCGGCCGGCCCACCAATCACAAGGTGTATGGCGAGGCCAACGCCATCCTGGCCGGTGATGCCCTGCTCACCCGCGCCTTTGAGATGGTGGCGTTACGCAGCCCCGGCCTGCCGGCCGAGCGGCTGCTGGCCGTTGTGGGGGAACTGAGCCTGGCCTCCGGTGCGCCGGGGCTGGTGGGGGGCCAGGTGGTGGACCTGGAATGCGAGGGCAAGGCGGTGGATCTCGACACCCTCGAGTACATCCATCTGCACAAGACGGGCGCCCTGCTGCGGGCCTGCGTGATCAGCGGTGCCCAGATCGCCGGTGCTTCCGAGGCCCTGCTGGCGGCCTTGGGCACCTATGCCCGCGGCATCGGCCTGGCCTTCCAGATCATCGACGACATCCTTGATGTCACCGCCAGCAGTGAGGTGCTGGGCAAGACAGCCGGCAAGGATCTGGCCGCCGACAAGACCACCTATCCCAAGCTGCTGGGCCTGGAGGAGTCGCGCTGCCGGGCCGAGGCCCTGGTGGCCGAGGCCAAGGCGGCCCTGGCCCCCTGGTGTGCCGGCGAGGGTGAGGCCAAGGCCGCCCCTCTGCTTGCCTTGGCGGACTACATCACCAGCCGCGATCGATGACTCCTGCCATGTCCAGCGATTCGGGCCATCTGTTGCTGATGCTGCGTAACCTGCTGGATAACGGCGTGCTCTGGTGGGGGCTGGCCGCCTGCGGGCTGGCCCAGCTGTCCAAACTGTTCGTGGAACTGGCGCTGCATGGCCGCTGGCGCCCCGCCGTGCTGTTTGAAACCGGCGGCATGCCCTCCAGCCATTCGGCCCTGATGACCGGCACCGCCGCCGGCATCGGCTGGAATCAGGGGTTCCAGGATCCCCTCTTCGCCCTGGCGGCGGCCCTCTGCTTCGTGGTGCTCTACGACGCCAGCGGTGTGCGCCGCGCCGCTGGTCTCACCGCGGCTCGGGTCAACACCCTGGCCGGCAGCAACGAGATCACCGGCTCGATCTGGGACAAGCAGCTCAAGGAGAATCTGGGTCACACCAAGCTGGAGGTGCTGGCCGGCAGTGTGATGGGCCCCCTGGTGGCCCTGCCCGGTCTGGCCCTGATCGGTACGCCTCTGCATCTGGTCCAGGGCTTGATCCAGCTGCTCAGCCCCAGCCTGCCTGCGGCTCTGGGGTGAGCTTGCCGTCGTCCCCCGGCCTGGCCCTCACCTCCGATCAGCAGGCGGCTGCCGCCGCTTTTGCCGCCTGGTTGGCGGCCAAGGCCGATGGCAGCCCGTTTGTGCTCAGTGGCTACGCCGGCAGTGGCAAGACCTTCCTCTCCACCCGCCTGTTGCAGGAGGTGGAGGCCAGCGGCCTCTGCTGGACGGTGGTGGCCCCCACCCACAAGGCGGTCGGGGTGCTGCGGCGCCATCTGGAGCTGGTGGGTCTGCAACCCACCTGGTATCCCTCCACGATCCACCGGCTGCTGCGGCTGAAGCTCAAGCGCCAGGGGGATCTGGAGCGCTGCGAGGAAACCGAGCAGACAGCCACGGCCCTCGAGCACCTCGGACTGGTGCTGATCGATGAGGCCTCGATGGTGGACAGCGCCTTACTGGAGATCGCCCTGCGCTGCGCCCATCCGTTCCGCACGCGCCTGGTGTTCGTCGGCGATCCGGCCCAGCTGCCGCCGGTGGGCGAAGCGGTCAGTCCGGTGTTCGCCCTGGGCCGGGCCAGCCGCGCCGATCTGCGCCAGGTGGTGCGCCATCAGGGGCCGGTGCTGCGTCTGGCCACGGGCTTGCGCCAAGGCAACCTGCCCTGCCGGCGGCCGCCGGCCCTGGCCGCACGGCGCACCGCTGCCGGCATGGTCTGCGCCCTCGATCGCCCCGAGTGGCTGGCGGCGGCCCAGGCGGCCCTGCGGCGCAGCCATGAAACCGACAATCCCGACCTGGCCCGCATCCTCTGTTACACCAATCGCTCCCTGGAGCAGCTGGTGCCGATCGCCCGTCGGGCCCTGCATGGCGAGATGGCCGACCAGCTGCCGGTGCTGCCGGGCGAGGTGCTGATCACCCGGGCGGCGGTGATGGCTCCGGCCTGCCGCGAGGGGGCCGAGGCCGCCGAGGAGCCCGACATGGTGCTGGGATCGAACCGGGAGCTGGTGGTGCGTGATGTGAAGCCGGAACGCTGTGATCTGGCCGAGTTCGGGGTTGGTTTCGGCAGCCTCGATGGGTTGGGAGCCCCCGTGATCGATACGCTCACCGCCAGTGTCGAGGCGGGCGAAACCCAGCTCGCCCTGCGGCTGCTGCCGCCGTTGGGCAGTGCGGCCCGCGCCAGCCTTGATGCGGTGCTGCAGGGACTGCGGCTGCAGGCCCGTGAGGCCGGCAAGCGGGATGGGCGTGCGCTCTGGCGCCGCTACTTTTTATTGCGGGATGCCTTTGCCTCGCTCGGCCCGGCGGCGGTGCTGACGGTGCATCGCAGCCAGGGCAGCACCTTCGGCGAGGTGTTTGTCGATGCCGATGTGTTCTGGCCCAAGGACGACATCCTGCGCCGGCAGCTCGTCTATGTGGCCGTCAGCCGGGCCAGCCAGGCGGTCACGTTGATGGCGGGCCCCGGCTGTGCCGCCGATGTCCAGCGCTGGGACGACTGGTTGCGGGATCCGGAGTCGCAGGAGGATGAGCGGCCTTAGGGCTCAGATGATTGCCGGCATTGCTGATGGAAAGGCATGGATTCGATGCAGGCTGCCAACCGTGAGAGTGAGTTGATCTCGTCGGCCTAAGTCAGTTTGTGCGGCGGATCTGCTACCTTTTCGCCAAAGTTGTGGGCTTGAGGCTCGTTGCGGGTTCTTGTTGGGTTCAGCAAGGCAAAGATGCCCGTAGCGGCGCAAGCGTTCAGCCTGTCTCTGGGGGCTGGATTGGGCCGTTCCGGGGCGGTCCTCGCCGCGGTCCGGCTCGGCCATCTTGATGTCGCTCACGCGGCAGCTTTGCGCCCTGAGCTGATCGT
>CAIZOZ010000294.1 GCA_903934745.1 uncultured cyanobacterium | reverse complement strand
GGCAACGGCCTGAGCGCTAGCCATCGCTGTTGAAGGCGCGTTGGCAATGCTGCAGTGAGAAGGCCGCAGGACAACGCAGCCCCACAACGCGATTCTCGGCATCGTCGCCCCTCATTGCTGGGGACCCATTGCTGGGGACCCCTTGTTGGGGACCCCTTGTTGGGATCCTGGAGAGACACGAAAGCAGGCGGTGCGGCGCGAACTGCTCGAGGGAATCAGCTCGCAGCCCTTGGCGCTCAAGCTGGTCATCGTGCGCCTGAACAGAACAAACAGCGCATCCTGAAAGCCAGTGGACCTTGACTGCGGGAGCTAGATGGCCTAAGACATAAGTAAGTGATTGATAACTCACCTGTCTCGAGCCCTCCCCTTTCCAGCTGCTGAGCGTCGTCAGCAAGCCATCGATGCCTTGCTGGCGCTGGCTTGGCAGCGACCGCCCGCTGGCATTCGTACCGCTGAGATCGCTGAGCGGATGGGGGTGAGCCAGCCTGCCCTTTTTCGCCATTTCCCCAGCAAGGAGGCCCTTTGGTGTGCGGCGCTGCAGCACATCACAACTTTGAGCTGGCAGCGCATTGATGCCCTCAGTCAGGACATGGCACTGGCCCCACTGCCGCGTGTTGCGGCCCTGTTGCGCAGCCATGCAGTTCTGGTGAGCCAGCAACCAGGGGTCGCCCGCTTGCTGCTGCAGGAGCTCCAGAACCCTGAGCCCAGCGAGGGGCGGGCCGTGGTGGAGCGCTTTCTCGGTCGTTTCCGTAGCCGCCTTGCCCAGCTGCTGCAGGAGGTTCTGTTCTGCGAACCCGAGCTGCTGGCCAATGCTCTGCTGGCCCAGATGCAGGGCCTGGTGGTGCAGGGTCTTCTGGCAGGGGATCTCTCGGCTCTGCCCCATCAGCTCGACGCCGTGCTGCCGCTGCTGTTACCGGGTTTGAACTCCCCCGCTTCCGAGCTAACACCATGAGCGCAACGATGCCTGCAGTTCGGCGTCATCGCCTTTGGCTGCTGCCGTTGGTCGGCGGTGCTGTCCTGTTGCTGATTGCCGCCAGTCAGCAGCTGGGCCCCCTGGCGCCGCCGGCCTTGGTCGTGGCCCGACCCCAGAGGTTGCTACTGGAGCCAGCCCTGGTGGGGATCGGCCGGGTGGAAGCACGCCGCAGCCACCAGCTCAGCAGTGTGATGGCGGCACGGCTGGTGAGCCTGAGTGTGGATACCGGCGATTGGGTGCAGGCCGGTCAGCAGGTGGGCCAACTGGATCCGGTGGACTTACCCGAGCGCCTGCGGGCGGCCCAGGCGGCTGTGCAGGTCAGTGCTCTTGAGGCCCGCGCCGCTGACGCCCACTGGCAGGAGGCCCGCGCCATTCTTTCCTATTCACGCAGTCATGCCGCCCGTTTCGAGCAGCTAGCTGTTCAAGGTGCTGTGAGCGATGACGCCCTGCTGGAGCGCCGCAAGGGCTTGGCCCAGGCCCAGGCGAGTGCGGCCAGCAGTGTGGCCTTGACGGCGGCAGCGCTTCAGGGCCAGAGGCAGGCCACTGCCACTCTGGGAGCACTGCAGGCCCAGCAGCTGGCCCTGCGGCTCGTGGCGCCAGCGGCTGGCGTTGTCACCCGCCGCCTGGTGGATCCAGGCACCACAGTGGTGCCTGGGCAGCCGGTGCTGGAGATCGCCGACCCCCGTCAGTTCTGGATTGATGTGCGCTTTGATCAACGCCAGGCCGCGGGCCTGGCGTTGGGTCAGCCGGCGACGGTGGAATTTCGCCGGCTGCAGGGTCGCCGGCTACCAGGGGTGATCGAGCGGATCGAGCCCACCGCCGACAGCCTCACGGAGGAGCTCAACGCCAATGTGCGCCTGCAGCCAGGTGCGCTCGCTGCTGCTGGATTCACTCCATCGCTGGGGGAGGTGGCAGAGGTGCAGGTGGCCCTGCCGGCGAGTCGCGATGCTCTGGCGATTCCTGTCCAAAGCCTGCGCCGTCGCGGCGCTGAGCTGGGTGTGTGGCTGGCCAGCAGGAGCGGCTTGGTGTTTGCTCCGCTGCAGCTGGGCCGTCAGGACGCTGCCGGCCGGGTGGAAGTGTTGGCTGGTTTGCAGTCAGGTGCCCAGGTGTTGCTCCAGCCGCCGGCCGATCCCGCGGCGCTACGCCGTTATCGCCTGCAGGAACCCAAACCATGATCAACCTGGCCTGGCGCGACAGCGTCCATCACTGGGGCAAGTTGCTGATCACCGGCTGCGGCCTCGGCCTGCTGGTGGGGGTGACCGTGTCAATGGCCGGGGTGTATCGCGGCATGGTGGAAGATGCCGAAGCCCTGATCGAGCGCAGCGGTGCCGACCTGTGGGTGGTGGAGCAGCACACCTTGGGGCCCTTTGCCGAGGCGTCCCGCATCGACGACGACCTTGACCGCAGCATCCGCCAGCTGCCGGGCGTGCGCCAGGTGGCCAGAACGACCTTCCAGACCTTGTTGATCCCAAGGTCCCAAGGGGAGCAGAGGGTGCTGGTGGCTGGTGTGCCGTTGAGCGTGCCCGGTGATCTGGGCCAGCCGCAGGCCCTGCTGGCCGGCCGGCCCCTGCTGCAAGGCCGCGATGAGCTGCTTGCCGATCCCGGGGCGGGCTTGGCGCTGGGGGAGGTGGTGGCGATCCGGCGCAAGCGTTTCACGGTGGTGGGGCTCACCACCCGGATGGTGTCACCCACCGGCGATCCGATGGTGTTTGTGCCGTTCCTCGATGGCCAGGATCTGCAATTCCTCGGCAGCAATGAGGCGATCGCCCGCCAGCGCCGCCGTCTGGGGGCGCCGCTGGAGCGTCAGCGATTGGCCAATGCGGTGCTGGTGCAGCTGGAGCCGGCTGCCAACCCGGAGCTGGTTGCCGCCGAGATCGAGCGCTGGCTCGGTCTCACCGCCTACACCCGCAACGCCATGATAGAGGCCATGGTGGGCAAGTTGATCGAGGCTTCAGCCCGCCAGATTGGCCTGTTTCTGGTGATCCTCACG
>CAIZOZ010000293.1 GCA_903934745.1 uncultured cyanobacterium | reverse complement strand
GTGGCCAGTATGTTCGGTGTCAGCCTGTTCTTGGCCATGCACGGTTCGCTGGGTCACCAGCTTCCTGGTGCGCAAAAGCACTGAAAACGACTCCCAGAATCGCGACTATAAGTTGGGCCAACAAGAGGAAACTTACAGTATCTTGACTACCCACGGCTACTTTGGGTGCCTGACCTTCCAGGACCCTCGTTTAACAACAACAACAATCGCTGCACCGGTAGCCACTGCTCAGCCCACGAAGCGGCCGTAGAGCCAGCGCACGAACCCACCCACCACCGGTACGGGTGCAAAGGTGGGGCCGACGAAATCGAAATAGTCGCGATGGTCGCAGATCTTGCCGTCGTCGTTGAACTTCAGGCGGGTCGTACCGGGATAGATGAACAGAAGGCCCTTGATCTTCATGCCCATCTCCCACTCCACAAATGCCGTGCTGCCCTCGATCGCGATCGCCGCCGGTGTCAGATACACCCCATCGCAGCGCTGGAGCAGACCCTCCTGGGCCTTGATGTAGGCCGTCAGGCCGCTGTGCTCCTGGGTGGGGTCCTGAAAGTGCACATCTTCGGCATAGGCCGCCCGCCACTGGGCCTCACTCGGCGCCGGCGCGCCGTAGGGCTTGGTGAACAGGTCCTTGAGGCTGACGGCATCCACGGCGGAGAAGCGGTTGGTCTGGCGGCACGCTATCGGCCGGATCCGTTCAGTTGCAGGCTCGGCGGGTCCCGTTCAGTCGCAAAGGGAGGCGGGCCTGCCGCAACTGGCCGCCAGCTGGCCGAGCCAGCCCTGCAGCTCGGCAAGCGCCTCAGCCCGCAGGCGGTAGTCAATCCAGCGGCCCTCCTCCCGGGGCTCCAGCAGGCCTCCTTCAACACCTGAGGTGAAAGGAGAGCTTGCATTCAAAATCGGGATCAACGGCTTCGGGCGTATCGGCCGCCTGGTGTTTCGTGCGCTCTGGGGCCGGCTCGGCCTTGAGCTGGTCCAGCTGAACGATCTCGCTGGTGATGCCCACAGAGCCGCACTGAACACTCGGCGCTGCTGGTGGCCGCTGCCGCGCTGGTGAGCACCTGGCTGTCGAACCTCCCGAGGCACTGGCACGCCAGCAGCCTCCAGCCCTTAACCGTCTGAGCTGGTGATTCAGGCTCGAAACACCTGAGCACCGTCCACATCCGTCGATCGGCATCGCCGGCTTTGGCTGGACTTGAAGCAGCTCCTGGATCCACCCAATCCGCCAATGCTCAGCAACAGAAAACCCCCAGGTTGTTCACCTGAGGGTTACCTGCGCCTCAAAAAATAGAGGCTCTGGAGTTGGTGGCGGGGGCGAGATTTGAACTCGCGACCTTCGGGTTATGAGCCCGACGAGCTACCAGACTGCTCTACCCCGCGTCGACTTGCTAACTATACCAGCCGGCCTGCACCCCCCCTGCGGGGGCGATGCGGCTCGCCTCAGGTGAAGCGCAGCTCACCGAGCACATCCAGGCGCAGATGGTCGGCGGGTCTGAGATGGTGCGCTCGCAGCTCCTCGAGGCTGGCGGGGGTGAGCCAGTCCAGCTGCTCGAGCAGGTGCAGGGCTACGGCATGTTTGGCCCGGCTGGCGCCGTCCTCCACCTTGATCGCCACCCCTAGCCCTTCGCCGCTGCGGCTGAGGCACTGAATGCCCTCGGCGCCCCCCTTGCTGAGCACCTGGCCGTGGCCGAGGCGCATCAGTTCGGTGTCAAAGCGTCCGGGGCCGGCGATCAGGGCCGGATGGGCCAGCATCGCCCGGCTGATCTGTTCGAGATCCGGCTGGGCGCTAGCGCCGAGATGGGCATACAGCAGGGCCATCTGGGCCAGCTGCAGCTGCAGCGTCGGTGCGCCGCAGTCATCGCGGGCGCTCACCAGCTCCGCTGCCGGTAAGCCAAGCAGTTCTCCGACCCGTTTGATCACCTCTTGCTGCAGGGGGTGGGCAGGTTGCAGATAGCTCTCCAGCGGCCAGTGCATCTGGCGGCAGGTGGCCAGAAAGGCGGCATGCTTGCCCGAACAGTTGTGCTCCAGCGGGCTGTGGCCGCCCGTGGGAATCGGGCACTGCAGCCGCTCCGCATCCAGTTCCGCGCCCCAGAGCACGCGGAAGGCCTCGCGGGCATGGGCCGGTGTGCCGGCGTGGGAGGCACAGGCGATCGCCAGGCCCCGATCGCCGGTGCCTCCCTTCTCCAGGGCGCCACTGCTGACGAAGGTCGTGGCCTGGAACGGCTTCAGGGCTGAACGGATGAAACTCAGCTGCTGGGAGTCGCCGGAGCGCATCAGCACCCGGCCGCGCTGGTCGCAGACCACCGCGTGTACGCGGTGCTGGGATTCGACAATGCCATTGCGCAGGAGCCTCACCTCCAGCGGTGGAATCAGCGAACGGCTGGATCCGGGAAAGCTGGAGGACGACTGGGCCATGGCGGAATCCGGCGCTGGCGCCGTTCGGACTCAGAAAGCCTGGCAGAGTCCGGTCCCGCCCAGCAGCAGAGCCAGCGTGAACAGGATCACCCGTTGCAGACGCTGCAGCACCGGAGCCACCTGATGGGTAGCCACCAGCAGGTCCTGCTGGCGCCAGGCGAGGGGCTTTTGCCAGGTCTGGCCGTCATACCAACCGGATTCCTCGTAGTCCACCTCGATGGCCACCAGCCGCCGCTGCACGTAGGTCCAGCCGAGCCACTGGCGCAGCAGCAGAAACAAGGGCAACAACAGGGCGGCGGCGGCGGCGGCCAGCAGCAGCCGTACGGGATCGTGACGCAGGCTGAGGCTGCCGCTGGAGACCAGCAAGCTCGGTGCCAGGGCCAGCAGCCAGCTGATCAGCAGCGGCTTGAACAGGCCCCGGGGCTGCCCCGCCGGCCAGACAAAGAACCAGGAGCGCAGCAGTTGTTCGTATTCCCGCAGCGGCCGCTGCTCCGGCGGCACCGGACAGGGAATGGCGGCCTGCACCTGGCTGGGATCGCCGCCAGCCGCCTCAGCGTTCACGCGGGCTGGGAGGGAGAGGTGGTCACGTTG
>CAIZOZ010000292.1 GCA_903934745.1 uncultured cyanobacterium | reverse complement strand
GCAGGCGCAGCCAGTCGGCGGCGGTGGCCCGGTTCACATCCAGCCGCCAGCCGAGGGCGGCTGCATGGCGCACCTCCTCGGCATTGCTGAGGCGCCGGCCCGGTTCGCGGGCCAGTTTGAGGGCCAGCAGATCCCGTTCAAGTCCATCGTCATGGTCGCTGGCGCTGGCCGCCCCATGGGTGCTCAATGCCTGGGAGCGCTCGGCTGGCGGCTGCTGAGGCCGGGGCCGCTGGGGCCGGGGCAGCTGGCCAGTGGCGATCAGCAGCTGACGGGCGAGGGGATCCAGCCAGTGCTGCTGGGCCATGCTGGCTTGCACTGCATTAAGGACGGAACTGAACGTAGCGGTGTGTCCAGGCTTTGGGCCAGCCGACCAGCCCCAGCCTGAGGCCGAATCAGGGCCGCATACGTGGATCCGAACTCCCCAGCCGCGGCGGTGCTGAGCAGAATCGCCAACACATCCCCCTGAGCCGCCGAGCGGCGCCGCTGCCATGGCTTTCTTCGAGTCCGAAATCGTGCAGGACGAAGCCAAACGCCTGTTCGGCGATTACCAGGGGCTGATGCAGCTCGGTGGTGAGTATGGCAAGTTTGATCGAGAGGGCAAGAAGCTCTATATCGAGCGCATGGAGGAAATGATGGATCGCTATCGCGTGTTCATGAAACGCTTTGAACTATCCGAAGACTTTCAGGCCAAGCTCACCGTGGAGCAGCTGCGCACCCAGCTGGGCCAGTTCGGTCTGACGCCGGAACAGATGTTCGAGCAGATGAACCAGACCCTGGAGCGGATGAAGGGCCAGCTGGATCAGCAGAGCTGAAGGCCCGACCCCCCTGGGCAGATCGACAGCCCGAAGCCACCGCCCAGGGTCTGCAGGCGTCAGCAGGGCGGCCACCAGCAGCGCTGCCGTAGGCCCGGTCGCCAGGCAATCGCTCTGACAAGCTGGGATCGGCGGCTCAGGAAGCATTCAGGTATGTTGGGACCAGATTTGGTTGTTGATCAGAGGGTGCTCATTGGTTGCAGATAACTTGTCAATCTCGGCTCAAGCATTGATTGCTGATGAATGGCCGAACCAGGTGAAGTCATTGCCAATAGCGCCAGAAAGTCCCTATGATCCATGGTCTGCCAATGAACAGCGTTATCCAGCGGGCGATCAGCAGCAACGCCTCAACGAACTGCTTGAGCGATTCGTTGAGCGCTCCGCCCATTATATCGGCTTTCCGAACAGCAGAATCCTGGATTTCAGCTCGCTCGCCCCTTTCCTGAAGTTTAATATTAATAATATTGGCGACCCTTTTCATCCTAATGCAGGCATCAATACCTGCGACTTTGAGCGTGAAATCATTGCCTTCTTTGCTGAGATTTTCAGCCTCCCTCTGAGCCAGGGCTGGGGGTATCTCACCAACGGTGGCACCGAAGGCAATATGTATGGCATTGTGCGCGGCCGCGATGCCTATCCCGATGCCCAGCTGATCTTCTCGGAGGAATCCCATTACTCCCTCACCAAGATTGCCCATCTGCTGCGCATGCCCCACACGGTCGTTCCCTGTCATGGCGACGGCAGGATCGATCTTGAGGCCTTGGCTGCGATCCTCGCAGCTCTGGATGGTCGACCCTGTGTCATCAACCTGAACGTCGGCACCACGTTCCACGGAGCGATCGAATCTCCAGAAGCGGTGCTGAAGCTTCTGGATGCCAAGGGCTGCAAGGATTTTTACTTGCACATCGATGCTGCCCTTTACGGCCCGATGCTGCCCTTCCTTGCCGGCGCTCCCTGTTTCGATTTCCGATTGCCGATCAATAGTCTTTCGTTCTCCGGTCACAAGTTTCTGGGTTCGCCGATTCCCTGTGGCCTGGTGCTTTGTGATCGCAAGCGGGATCAGCACTTTGGTAGCAGTGCGGAATACGTGGGCTCAGTGGACACCACAATCTCGGGATCCAGAGATGGTTTCTCCACGCTTATCTTGTGGAGTTTGATCAGCCGCTTGCAACAGGCTGGCCTGGCGGAACTGGCCCAGGAATCGCTGAGGCTGGCAGACTACGCTGTCGACAGGTTGCACAATGCCGGGATTGCCTGCATTCGCCATCCCCATAGCAACATTGTTGTCTTCCGTAAGCCCGGCCCTCAACTGGCCAGTCACTGGCAATTGGCCACCCGTGGCGACTTCGCCCATCTCGTCACCGTGCCGGGAGTGACGGAAGAGATGCTGAAAATTTTCGTCAATGAATTGGCTGTCGACCTGAAAATAACGTAAGGATGGCTTTAGACTTTGCTGGCTTGGGCCCCCTTGTCGATCGACGCTCTGCCGGGTCGGATCTTGCTCAGTTGATTCTTTTTGAGATCAGTTCACTCAATCCAATTTTATGAAGTCAGGATCCTCCTCGATGTCATCATCGCGTTCATGGCTCAGGAGGTTCAAAAGTCCTGCTGCTCAAGGGATTTTATTTGCGGTCCTCTGGCTTGCGGTCACGAACGTCACAATCTATTTCATCTATCTCCGTGCCGTTGAGGCGGTCAAGGAGGAGATTCGCGAGGGGCTGCTACGAAATGTCAGTGCCGCGGCAACGATTGTCGATGGCGACCAGCATAAAAAATTCAAGTCAAAAGCGTCAAAATCTGACCCTGCCTACCTCTACCTTCTCAAAAGGCTTGAGACTCTGCGCATCGCATCTCGAGACGTTCGCTATCTGTATACTAACGTAATTGATTCAGGCAAGGTTTATTTTGTTGTCAATGGCAGTCCTCAGAACGATAATGATAAGGATGGGCGCCCGGATGAGGCCCCCCAGTTGATGGATTCATACCCAGATGCTGGCAAGGCCCTGCTGCAGGCGCTGACCCAGCACAAGCCAACGGTGGATCGTGAACCTTATACCGACTCCTGGGGAACATTCTATAGCGCCTACGCCCCCTTCTTTGATGCCAAGGGCCGTTTTGTTGGAACCCTGGGCATGGATCTGGAACTGGTCACGCTGCAGGCTCGCCTGGTTCCCATTGGGGTGGCGGCCCAGCGGGCTGCCTTCACCTCCGGAGTGCTGGCGGTGCTGTTTGGGACCAGTGTCTGGTATTTCCGCCGCACCAACAAAAGCTTGCTGCAACGTCGGCTTGAGGCCGAATCTGAGCTCGGCCTGATCGTCTCGGGTCGCAGCCAGGACCGCAGAGCCGCTGCCCTACAACTGGCAGCCGTTGCCGCCAGGTTTGCAGCACCGCCTCCCGGCGTCAGCGATGACAGTGGCTCGGCAGCGATCGTGTCCCGTTATGGCCAGGCTCTGCAGCACTACGCCCAGGCCAGGCTCAGGCAAGCCCCGGTTGAGCTGGCCAACTTTGAACTTGCCTCGGTGCTTGAGGCCGCCTTCCAGGACAATTCACCCCATCAGCTCAAGCTGCAGATCAATCGCAACGTGCCCAAGCTTCTTTGCGGATCAGAGAATCATCTCCGTGAGATCCTCTCCACATTGACAACCCATCCCTTTGCCAGGGCAAACCTGGGCAGCCTGGATCAGGTCGAGGTCGACATCGCCGATGAGTCTCTGAATGCTCTGGAGCTCGTGATCACCCTTGGTTATCAGGCTGCGGACGAGTCACGGGCATTGAAGATCACCCACCCCATCGTCAACGAGGGCTCAACTTATGCCGTCTTCACCATCACAGGTTGCCAGAACCAGGCCCTGAGTCTGACGCTCGGCAATACGGTTGAGATCACGGACAACGACGCCACTATTTCTGGTTTCACCCTCGAGTTTTCCACGGATGGCGGTGACCATTGGAGCGTCTACACCTGGAACGGAGCCACTGGTGAGCGGCCGGTGGTTCCGGCTGGAGGATCGCTGCTGGTTCGTGTCGACATTTCAAGTGAGCAGGACGATCAGTTCGAGGGAATCGAAACTTTCGAGCTCACGGTGATTTCAGAGGACGGTTCAACTGCTGTTGCCCTTGCCACCATTCAAGATGACGGCAATGGCAGCATCTATCACTCCGACGGCACGGCTAACAACGACGCCTTGAAAAAGGATGATCGCGATTCCAGCATTAAGCGAACGGGGCTGGCACAGATTCTTGAAGAGCCTGATTTGGTAGGCCACGTCAGTGATGAACAACAACTCACGTTCGCTGCCAGCTGCGAGCAGATCCGTGCCATCGCAGGATCAATTCAGTTCGATCACGTTGATAATTTCCGAAATCAGCTGATTGTCATTCTCCCGTTCAATAAGTACATCGAGAGTTGATTGATGAATCTCACTAAAGCGCAATCTGAACGCTGGATCCCGTTCGTAGTGGTGGGTCTGATTCTGTCCACGGCGATGGTTCAGGCCGCAGTGGGCTTCAACACCGTGCTCTTCCCTGTGCGGCTGGAAGACTATGGATTCAGTAAAACCCTGATCGGGATCTGTCTCTCGTTTGAGGTGGCTTCTGTCTTGGTGATTGTTGGATCAATTAATGGCATCATTTCGCGATTGGGTCTGGTTGGCACCATTTTTATTGCCACGAGTGGGCGACTATTGATGTTGCTGATTCTCTCTCAGACCCGTAGCTTTCCGCTGTGGTGTTTCAGTATCTTCGGTTTTGGTTTAACCACCTATCTCATTCTGATTGCCCTGCAGACCTGGATCAACGGGGTGCCGCTTCAGCGATACCGCGGTTTGGTGATCGGCTGTTTCAGTTCGGCTCTCTCCTTGGGGACAGCCAGCGGCCCGATCGTGCTCAACATGGTTGGCGTTGGTGGTGGTGCCAGGCCCTTCCAGGCCAGCATGGGTATCGTGGCCTTGAGCCTCTTACTGCTGCTGCCGCTGCTGAGATTCGCACCTGTGATCAGCTCCCAGCCGCGCCTCAGACTTCGCTATGTGATCCGCATGGCCAGGGTGCCGATGATGTCGTCTCTGGTTGGCGGGGTCACCTTCTTCGGTCTGCCAGCCTTCCTCACGCTGTACGGAATGATGAATGGGCTCTCGGTTCAGCGGGCCTCGCTGTTGTTATCAGCCTTCATGGTTGGTTCGGTCAGCCTGGGCCTGCTGATTTCCATCCTTTCTGATCATGTCAATAGAACTCTGTTAATCGTAGCTTGTGTGCTGGTAGGCGTTGTGTGTGCTGTTTATCTGCCGCTTGGTATTTATAATTATCCAATCGCTCTTGGGCTTCTGTTCGTCTGGGGAGGAGCGGCTGGTGGCGTTTATGCCACTGGCCTGGCCACGGTTGGTCATCTGTTCCGCCAGGAGGATCAGGTGTCTGCCAACGTCGCCTACTCGATGATGGATAACTTGGGAGGTGTCATATCGGTGCTGTTGATTGGCTTCCTGATGGGCGCTGGGATCGCTGATGGCATCGTTTTTGTCACCGTCTTTACGGCACTTGCCTATTTTATCTATTGCCTGTCCCAACTTAATCAAGAATAAGTGTCAATGCCAGTCCTCCTCGCTCTGCATATCCGTACGTCAACATGAGTCAGCCTCCTAATCGAATGCGCTCTCGGCGATCGTATCTGAAGCCTTGGAACAGCGCTGCATTGATCATGGCTCTGTTGTCGATCCTGCTCTTGGCGATGGCCGTGTTCTCTGTTGCCAACCGCCCCACTAGTACGGGTGACTTTCTCGAGCTGACTTCCGTATCCTCGGCGAATCGACCATCCAAGCAGGGAATGGCTGACTTGCTGAATCGAGGTAGTCTGCCGAGTCGCCATGCACTAGAGCTTGATCGCCAGCAACTAAGCCGCACTCCGATGAAGGTTTCGGTCGGTATTTATGCCATGAATAACTATGGCATTGATCCACAGGTGCCTTCTTTTGATAGTACCGGCTATATGTGGTTCAAGTGGGGGGATGAGTTGCAGCAGTACTTGCTGAAAAGTGGCCTGGATGTCTGGAAGGTGATGTCGCCGGTGAACCTGCTGGATATTCCCCAGTCTGCCGATACGGTCATGGTACCGACCGGATCGGACAAGCCAATCAAAATGAAAGATGGCACCTGGTATCAAACTGTTGCTTATAAGGGTAAATTCTATATTGATCGCAAGGATTTCCGTCGCCATCCTTTTACGAGGCTGAGTTTGCCAATTATGTTGGAGGCGGATGATATTTTGTTGAGTTACGGTAATTTCCGCATCGTTCCAGACTTGCAAGGAAGTGGCATCGGCCAATTCATTGATGCCAACACTGGCTGGGTCAATCTGGGTTGGTCGATGGCGGAATACAAGCATCACTACGACACTGACTTTGGCTTTGGAGAGGGTGCTTCCGACTACAGCCAGCTGGTCTTTGATGTCACCTATGCCTCCGATCCGTGGTCGGCTTTCTGGAAAATCCTGGTGCCGTTGGCCACGGTGATGGCGATGGTGGTGGGTGCCACAAAAATGGATCCGGAGCAGTGGGAGGTGCGGTTGACGATGCCTGTCACGGTCTTGCTGACGCTGGTCTTCCTCCAGCAGTCCCAGGATTCGGCCATGCCAAGGCTGCCCTACCTGACCTTCCTGGATGAAGTTTATGTGGTGGCGTATTCGCTGACGCTTGGTTCTTTCCTGTTGATGCTTTGGGGTTGTCGTCGTTATTACAGTGCTTTAAAAATCGAAGATCCTGTCGCCCAGAAAAAAGTGTTGGATCGCTTGGACAAGTCCGACGACTATTGGCCGGCAGCCGTGATCCTGGCTGGCATGATCGCCATTTCGATCTGCTGGTTCAGCTGAGTTCTCCGGCAACGAACCTGTCGATTGGCGCGACGCAGTTGTGCAAAAGCGCCGCAATTCCTTGAATCGCTCGCCGTGGCGCTCATCGCTGCCAGGCCAGTAGCGATCGGGCCACAGACGTATCCAGCAGACTGGCGGAGCCCCTCTCCCTCTCGACGTGGCGATGGGGAAGCTCATGCGGGACTGATGTTCAGCAGAGCGCTTCTCACTCCACGGGTTCCGGGCGATGCCGGTGACTCAGGGCCCCCAGCGCTGGGCGCCGAGGAAGGTGAGGTCGACGAAGTCGCTGGCCTGGTGATCGCCCGGGCCGAGCGAGATCCGGTAGCCGCCCAGATCCAGCTTGTGCATGCTCTCGAACGCGGTCACCAGCGCCTGGCGGCTCGGGTTCACCCCCGCCCTCTGCAGCCCTTCGGTTAACAGACGGGCCGCCAGGAAGCCCTCCAGGCTGGTGAAGCCGTAGCGGGCTGTGGTTTGCTGCCGGCGCATCAGGCGCTGGTACTCCACCACCACCGGCACCCGCCGGTTCCAGGGGAAGGGCACCACCTGGCTGACGCCGATGCCGCTGGCCATGCCCCCCGGCAGGGAGTCCTGCAGCCCGCCGGTGCCCACGAAGGAGACGTTCATCAGCTGGGCCGTGCTGCCGAGGCGCTGCAGGCTGCGGCTGAAGGCTGCGGAGCTCGGATAGGCGCTGATGATCACCACGGCGCTGGGATCACGCTGATGCACCTGCCGTGCGGCCCCGTCGGTGGCGGTGGAGTTGCGTTGCACCCCGGCAATGGCCACCGGCTGCAGGCCGCGGCGGGCCAGGGCGCTGCGGGTGGCGCGCAGGCCATCCTCACCGAAGGCATCCTCCTGGTGGAGCACGGCGATGCGGTGGCGGCCGGCCCGCACCAGATCGTCGACGATCCGGTCGATTTCCGCCTGGTAGCTGGCCCTGAGGTTGAACACCATCGGCCGGAACGGTTCCCGCAGCAGGCGTGCGCCGGTGAGCGGCGCCACCAGTGGGATCTGCGCCTGCTCCACCAGTGGCAGGATTGCCTTCACCGTCGGGGTGCCCACGTAGCCGAACAGGGCGAAGGCCCGCTCCTTCCCGATCAGCCGGCGCGTGTTGCGCAGGGTCAGGGCCGGTTCGTAGCGATCGTCGAGGCTCACCAGCCGCAGCTTGCGGCCGTGAATGCCGCCGCGCCGGTTCACCTCGTCGAACCAGGCCAGCGCCCCTTCGCGGTAGTCGCGGCCGAGCTGGGCCGAGGGTCCGCTCAAAGGCGCCGACTGGCCGAGCACGAGTTCTTTGCTGTTCGCGGCTGTCGTCGCCTGCGGGCCTGGCGCGGCCGCCGGCGCTGAGGCCGGCATCAACGTGGCGAGTAGCGGGATCAGCAGGAAAAGCCCCCCCCGCACCTTTAACGTCGGGCCGACCTTCAGCAACCTGCCGGTGCGGAAGCAGAAGCGCTGGAACCTTGTGGCCATCGGCTCGGTGCTGCTGGCGACGATTCTGGCCATGATGGCGATCGCTCGGATTGATGTCACGCAGGTTCGCAGTCGCGACGCCCTGCGCCTGTCGTCCTCGGCCCGCGCCCTGATCATCGACCCGCAGCAGCGGCCGCCCAGCGGCTGGAGCACCCTGCGCGGCGATGTGCTCAGCGACAGCGAGGCCCACATCGACCAGGACGAGCTGGAACGGGCCACCCACCACGTCCAGGTGGGTGTGTATGCCAACACCGCTTCAGAGCTCGATCTCAGCGTCCCCAGCTATTCCTCCAGCGGTTATGTGTGGCTCACTTGGAATGAGCCTCTGCAGCGCTATCTCCAGTCCAATGGCGCCACGATCGATCAGCGCTTCGGGCTGCTCAACACCCTGATCACCGATGCGCCGCCGCAGCTGGAGCCGGTGGGGCAGGAACCGGTGAAACTCGCCGATGGCAGCTATTACCAGCTGTTCACCTATCGGGGCCGATATTACCTCGATCAGGCGAGCTTTCGCCATTACCCGTTCATGAGTGTCAGCCTGCCGGTGGCGATCGAGGTCGATGACGTCGATGGCGCACTCGGTTATCAGCAGTTGCGGCTTGAGCCGGACATCCGCAACAGTGGCATGGGGCTCTATGCACGCATCATTGGCTGGCTCAATCAGGGTTGGTCGATCGCCGAGTACCGCCACCACTACGCCAGCAACTTTGGCCTGGGCGGGCCGGAAAACGATTACAGCCTGATTCTGTTCGAGATCTCCTTCGGCACCTCCTCCTGGGCCTCCTTCTG
>CAIZOZ010000291.1 GCA_903934745.1 uncultured cyanobacterium | reverse complement strand
CTGGCCAGTCGCTGGATCGCTCGCTCCATGGCATCGACCGGATCGCCGCGGCTGGCCAGCACCGCCAGTTCGAGCAGTTCGTGCAGGGGTTCGCTCAGGGGCTCACCGGCCTGCCAGGGGGCTTGCTGCGGCCAACTCAGCAGGCTCTGCACCGCCATGCGGTTTTCGGTGAGGGTGCCGGTTTTATCAACGGCGAGCACGGTGGCACTGCCGAGGCTTTCCACCGCCGCTGGCCAGCGCGCCAGCACGCCGATGCGGGCCAGTCGCAGTGACCCCAGGGCCAGGAACAGGCTCAACACCACGGGAATTTCGTTGGGCAGCACCGCCAGGGCCAGGGCCAGGGCTGCCAACAGAGCGCCGGGCCAATCACCGCTGAGGCTTCCCTGGATCAAGGCCAGAGCGGCACACAGGGCCAGGGCCAGCAGGGTCAGGCGCGAGGTGAGCCGGCGGGTGTGACGCTGCAGACGGGTGGGCGGTGGTTCCACCGTGGCCAGGCTGCGGCCAATCCGCCCCAGTTGGCTCGCGGCGCCGATCGCCTTCACCTCGGCCCAGCCGCGGCCGCTGGTCACCAGGGAACCCGCCAGAATCCGCTCTCCCGGCGCCTGGCGGTTCACCGGCAGCGATTCGCCCGTGAGCAGCGATTCATCCAGCCATAGCCCCACGCTCTGATGCAGCTCGCTCTGACACAGCTCGGCGTCAGCCGCCACCCGATCTCCCTCTTCCAGCCGCAGCAGATCGCCGAGCTGCAATTGGTCGGCGCCCAGCTCCAGCTCCCTATCGCCGCGGCGCACCCGGGCCCGGGGCGCCGACAGCCGGGCCAGTTCGGCGAGGGCGCGGTTGCTGCGCAGCTGCTGCAGGCCATCCAGCAGGCTGATGCCCAGCACGAACACCAGCAAGATGGCGCCATCCACCGGTTCGCCGATCAGGCCGTAGATCAGGGCACAGGCCAGCAGCAGCAGATTGGTCGGTTCCAGCACGCCGAGGCTGGGCAGACGCTTCAGGTCCATCTCAGGCGATCGGCCGCAGGATCCAGCCGCCCTGGCCATCCAGCCGCAGCTGCCGCTGATGGAAAGCCCTCTGGCTGCGGCGATGGCCGGCGCTGATCAAGGTGCAGCAACAGCCGGGCAAAGCCCCAGCGCTGCTGTTCATTGCCGGAGAGCACCCGCACCCAGTCGCTGATGTCGGCCAGATCGGGATGGCGCTGCTCCAGGGTGATTGGTTGTTCATCGCGGCAAAGGTCATCTTCTCAGCGTTATTGCGGCTGGGCATCAGCGCGAAGCGGAATTCAGCCTCCAGGGCCTGCTGGCGAAAGTTTGGATCGGCAGGGTGAGCACAGCGATCGCCACCAGGCCGATCGCTGTGCCCCAGAAGGCCCCGGCACGGCGTCGGTTGAGGGCATCAATCACGGCGCGGTGCCCTCGGTGAACACCACATTGACGGCGGTGCTAGCGGAAAGCCATGGCTGAGGGCGGCGAAGTCGCCGCTGAAGCTGCTCAGCGATGGCGTCATCGGGGGGGAGCGCTGGCGGGTTCGGGCTCACCGCGCAGCCAGGCCGGACAGGCCTCGGCCAGCAGGCTGCGCTGAACGCCATCGGCGCGGCTGGCCAGGGAGGCCCCGCTGCGGGTGTAGTAGGTGAAGCCGAGGCGATTGCGATAGAGCACCGGGTGGCTCGCCTTCAGCACCTGTTCCGCCTGCTGCCGGCAGTGGAGCAAGGCCTGGTAGTCCGTGGCGGGCTCGCCGCTGCCAGCCGCTGGCGGCGGTTGGTTGGCATTGGCTAGTTCCGCCTGGCGCGTGAGTTGGCTGCAGAGCCGCTCGCGCACCTGGCGCACCAGGGTGAGCTCGGCCTCCATGGCCGCGGTGGCCAGGGCCTCCCGTTGTTCGCGCAGGGCTCGGCAGCGGCTGACCTCCAGCGCCAGTGCCGGCGACGCCAGCACCAAAGCCACGGCCACCGCGAGGGAGGCGACACTGAGACTCAGGATCGATGGGCGATCCTGGCTGGCACTGGCATGTTTGGGGCGGAGCCGATCGATGGTGGGCAGGGGGCGGCTGGCCAGCGGGCTGGACGGCCAGTCAGGCTATGCCGGCCAACCCGCCTAGATTGCGATTTAACTCGGATGACGCCGTGCCCAGGGCCGCTGCGCTTCCCGCCGCCGAACGCCGCAGCCTGGCGGTGCAGGCCTTGCTGGAGCTCGCGGCCGAAACCGCGCCCGATCAGATCAGTACGGCAGCGATTGCCCTGCGCATGGGCACCAGCCATGCCGCCCTGTTTCGCCATTTCCCCAGCCGCGATGCCCTCTGGGCCGAATCGGTGCGCTGGGCCACGGGCCAGCTGGATCAACGCTTCACAGCCCTGGCCACGGATCTCGCCACCACAGGCGGCGCTGATCCCTTGCAGGAGGTGGAGCAGCTGCTGTTGCTCCATGCCGAGTTCGTGCGCCAGTACCCAGGCCTGCTGCGCCTGGTTTTTGCCGAATTGCAGCGGCCCCAGGCGAGCCCGGCCCGGGAGGAAGCCTGCTGCAGGCCCTGGTCCATGGCACCCTCCCCGAGTTGAGCGCCCGCACCCTGATGCCTCAGTGACCAGGGGCGGAGCAGCTCTGCTCCGGGCGTCCCAGCAGCAACACCAGTGGAATCGCCAGCAGCAACACCAGCGCCATCAGGCGGAACACATCGCCGAAAGCCAGCAGCGACGCCTGCAGATCCACCTGACGGCTGAGGATCTCCAACGCTTGCTGATCCCCGTATTCCGATCGCTGGATGGGCTTTGTTGGTGGCCAGGCTCCGGGGGCGTCATCGCCGGATGATCGCCCCCTCAGACAATTCGCCCATAGCCCTCAGGAGGGCTGGGCCAGGGGCAGCAGGCACTTGTCGGAATCGCATCCGGCCGGGCCGGCTTCGATCAGTTCACCGCGGTCATAGCGGCGCAGGGCCTCGAAGAAATCGGGGGTGCAGCGTCGCGCCACCACCTCGGCTGACAGACGTGCATAGGTGGCCTCATTGATGGGTTCAAAGGGCAGCCGCGGGAAGGTGGCGTTGGCATCAAAGCGGGCCAGCAGGGCAGCGGAGATGTAGCCATGGCCGTGATCAATGGCACGATGGATGGCATCGGCCAGGGCTTCGATTTCATGCTCACGGAATTCAACCGTGGCCGAGGTGTTATGAGCGGTGTAGTGCTGCTGCACTTGCATGTAGAAGTCAAATTGGGCCAGGGCGGAGAAGTTGTTGATTTCCACCTTGTCGGCTCCGGGAATGTTGGCCCAGCTCACTTCTGTCGGAATCTCCACCAGCCACTCGGTGCAGCGGGGATCAAACGGATCATCCAGGAGCCGCCCCTGCTCATCCTTATCTGACTGACTGGGCACGATGGTGTAGCCGTAGTCCATGCAGGCCAGAGCCACCGGATCGTTCTTGCGGAAGGTGATGCGACGGATGAAGCGCTGGGCCTTGGGGGGATGCCAGCCGGGGCTGGCGCCGGTGAGCAGGCTCTTGGTGCCGGCCGGTTGCACGGTGGTGCAGCGATTGGGGCGGCGGATGCCATGGCGATCGCAGTATTCGCCCACCGCTTGGTTGACGATTTCCTTCCAGCGGCCCAGGTAGCGGGCTTCTTCGGCCCGGAAGGCCCGGCCCGCTTCGCTGTCGGGTCGGCCCGCTTCCCACCACTGCAGCCAGGGCGTACCGAACGCATGCACGAAGAAGTCGAACAGCCCGGTGAAGCTCACCCCCACGATCGGATCCCAGGCACGGCTCTGGCGATAGCGCTCCACTTCAAAGCGATGGTTGAGTAGGCAGGCCACGGCGATACCGGCGGCGGTGAAGGCATCCTCCTGGGCTGGGTAATCGTGGGGATCGATCTGATTGAGATGAATCTCGGCCAGATTGCAGTGAAAATCAGCGCCCAGGATTTCGCCGCAGGGATTGAGGCCATAGCGGCCGAGGCGATGCTCCAGCTCGTCGGCTTCGATGCCGGGATGGTGCAGTTGCAGCCAGCGGCCGGCCTCCTCCTTGCCCTGGTCGCAGTAGATGCCGATGAACTCCTCGCGCAGCTCGGGGCTTGGTAATAGATCGGCATTGGAGCGGGCGATCGCCTCGGGGGCGAACTGAATCGCCCCTTCGCCGGATTGGAATTGTTTGTTCACGGCCTCCAGCACCACCTCGCGACTGGGCCTGGTGTGGAACACCCGGGTGTGGTTGGCCATGCGCAGGGCATCCCGCTCCGGATCGATGCGCCAGTTGCCCTCGCTGTCCTGCTGCCAGAGGTTGTCCTTGGCGCTGGAGGCGGCGACATCATCGGCGGCGAACTGGCGCATGCCGGCGCTGCGGCGGATGTTGCCGGCCACGATCGTGACGGCGGCCTCATCAATCAGCAGGCAGCATTCCACCGAGGTGAGCTGGCGGCCGCGGGCGTGGTTGAGCAGCTCAGCCACCCGCCCGTACAAATCCTTGAGCTTCACCGGATTGGCCATGCCACCGAATCCCTTGAGGCCTTCACCCACCGGGCGCACATCGGCCAGGTCCACCTGAATCTGGATCGGTGCGCTGAAGCGGGGATCGCTGCAGAGCTGCAACAGCAGGCGGTAACTCTCCACCCAACCCCCCCGGGTGTCACCCACCTTGATCCGCACCCGGTGGTCGTCGATGCTGTGGGTGGTGGTCTCCTGGCGTTGCTCCGCCGGGGTGACGCCGATGTCACTGATCACTTCAACGATCAGTTGGTTGCGAATCGCCGGTAACCGTTCAATCAGATGGGGTTCGATCACGGCGCCGGTGCCGCAGCCCATCATCGCCAGGTCCATCATCAAGGCGAAGGCTTCCCAGTCCACCAGATTGGTGGAGGTGCAGTTGTACGCCCCGGAGAAGTTTTCAGGCCGCTCGATCCATTCGGTGCCACCGATCCAAAGCCAGCGGCCCGAGGGCAGGGCCTTCTGTTGCTGCTGCATCCGCCGCAGCAGGGTCACTTCGTCGTCGCTGAGGTGACCCAGCTGGCGCAGACCCTCGAGATTGCGCTCGGCTACCTCATGCCAGCTTTCCCGACCGGTGGCGGTCTTGCGGCTGTAGGTGCGATAGAAGACGGGGTTGGCGGCGGGTGCGGTGGCGGGGAAGCTGTCCGGGGCGGTTTCTGTGCCGCTGGCCGCTGGCGCTCCGTTGACCACCGCGCTGTGGCCAGTCGTTGTTTTCAGGTCGGCAGCCGCCGGTGGGTTGACGGGGCCCGGCCCGCTGTCAGTGGCCTGGGGACGTTGGGCGGAAAGGGTCACGGTTTACAGCCACACGATGGAACGACCCTACCCACCACCAGGGGTGGTGTCGAGTGTTCATGCCGGCACCATGGATGTGGAGCGGCGGCCGTTCAGGTGTACAACTGTCGGCGCCGTCAGTCCGCAAGGCCCAGTTCGGCCGCCAGTGCCGACTCGAGCGGCAGCTGCAACACAATGTTGGTGAGGGCGAACAGCACGTCCTGGGCAATCAGCGCGATCAGATCCACCGCCACCGATGGCACCGCCACCGCTGGCACCACCACCGGTGGCTCCAGCGGCCGGTCGTGCAGCGCCCAGGTGGTCGGCGACATCGTGCGCCGCTCCACCATCTCGTCGGTGAGCACGAGCAGGGCCCGTTCCTGCGGCGGGAAGGCGCCGTAGACGCCGCTGCGGAGGCGGCCAACCATGCGCAAAATCACCAGTTCCTGCTCCAGCAGCGACAGGGCCATGGCCGTTTTGGCGCTCACCCACCACTCGAGAAAGAGCTCCAGCAGAACCGGGCTGTGCTGCAGTTCGCTGATTCCATGGTGCGGCAAGCCTGGTCCCTTGAGGCCGTCCCTGGAGATGGTTCAAGGGTGCTCAGCTCGCTGCGCTTAGCTCGCTGCCCTCAGCTCGCTGGGCTCAGCTCACTGCTGGCGAGCGGCGTCAACCGCGGCGCGAGATTAGGCAGGAGCAGCGCCGCGGCTTCGGCCCCGCGGCTTGGCCAAGGCGGTTGACGCGGGACAGGTTGCTCCTGGGCGAAGCTGGCTGTTGCGAAAGCTGGGGCCGTGGTGCTGGAACGGATCTGCGAACCGGAGCTGATGGACGATCCCGAGCAGGCCCGCGTTTACGCCGAGGCCGATTTCGCCGCCAGCGACGCTGCTCTGGTGGAGCGGATCATCGCTCTGGCGGCTCCGCAGGGCCTGGGATCGAAGCTGGTGGATCTCGGTTGCGGCCCCGGCAATCTCAGCTTCCGGCTGGCGGAGCGTTGCCCGGCGGCCGAGCTGGTGGGCCTGGATGGTTCGGCCGCCATGCTCGCTCTGGCCGAGCAGCGGCGACAGGTCGCCGCCGAGCGTTGGCCCCGCCTCAGCTTTCGCTGTCTAACGCTGCCCCTGGCCGTCGGCGATCTGGGGGGCCTGGCCGGCCGCTGCACGGCGATCGTCAGCAACAGCCTGCTGCATCATCTGCACGATCCGGCCGTGCTGTGGCGGACGCTGCGGCTGCTGGCCGCTCCCGGCGCCCTGGTGCATATCCACGACCTGCGCCGGCCGCCGGATCCAGCGGCACTGGACGCCCTGGTGCAGTGCCACGCCAGCGACTGTGATCCCCTGCTGCGCCGCGACTACGCCGCCTCGCTGCGGGCTGCCTTCCGACCCGAAGAGGTGCGGGCGCAATTGGGCCAGGCTGGGCTCGCGGGCCTGCGGGTGGAGGCCCGCGACGATCGCTACCTGGAGGTGCACGGACGGCTGAGCCTGGCCCCGGCCCACCTGTCAGGCTGAGCCGATGAGCAGCGCTTCGACCCCCGGCGGCTCCGGCCCCAACGCCGTGCAGGCCCCTGATCCCAGTGCCGAACAGGCCCACCACGCCCTGGCGGCAGCGGTGGCGCGGCGGCGTAATTTCGCGATCATTTCCCATCCGGACGCCGGCAAGACCACGCTCACCGAGAAGCTGCTGCTCTACGGCGGTGCGATCCAGCAGGCCGGGGCGGTGAAGGCCAAAGGCGAGCAGCGCAAGGTCACCTCCGACTGGATGGAGCTGGAGAAGCAGCGCGGCATCTCGATCACCTCCACCGTGTTGCAGTTCGACTACGCCGGCAGCACGATCAACCTGCTCGATACACCCGGCCACCAGGACTTTTCCGAGGACACCTACCGCACCCTGGCCGCTGCCGACAATGCGGTGATGCTGGAGGACGCCGCCAAGGGCCTTGAACCGCAGACGCGCAAGTTGTTCGAGGTCTGCCGGATGCGCAAGATCCCGATCTTCACCTTCATCAACAAGATGGACCGGCCCGGTCGCGAGCCGCTGGAGCTGCTCGATGAGATCGAACAGGAGCTGGGCCTGGCCTGCTGGCCGGTGAACTGGCCGATCGGCAGTGGCGATCGCTTCCGCGGTGTGATCGATCGGCGCAGCCGCGAGGTGATTCTGTTTCAGCGGGCTGAGCGGGGGCGGCAGAGCGAGGAGCGGATCCTTTCGGTGACGGAAGCGGCGAGCAGTGAGCTGGTGGAACCGGAGCTGCTGGCGATCGCCCTGGAGGAACTGGAGCTGCTGGATGGCGCCGGTGCCGACCTCGATCTGGAGCTGGTGCATGCCGGTGAGCTGAGTCCGGTGTTCTTCGGTTCAGCCATGACCAATTTCGGCGTGCGCCCCTTCCTTGATGCCTTCCTGGAGCTAGCCCAGAAACCCACAGCTCGCCTCAGCCACGAGGGCGTGGTGGATCCGCTGCGACCGGAGTTCAGCGGCTTCGTGTTCAAACTCCAGGCCAACATGGATCCGCGCCATCGCGATCGTGTCGCCTTTGTGCGGGTGTGTTCGGGCAAGTTTGAGAAGGACATGACCGTGCGCCATGCCCGCAGTGGTCGCAGCATTCGCCTGTCGCGCCCCCAGAAGTTGTTCGGCCAGGAGCGGGAGGTGGTGGAGGATGCCTATCCGGGTGATGTGATCGGCCTCAACAATCCCGGCATGTTTGCCATCGGCGATACGCTCTATACCGGCACCCGGGTTGAGTTCGAGGGAATTCCCTGCTTCAGCCCTGAGATCTTTGCCTGGTTGCGCAATCCCAATCCCTCGGCTTTCAAGAGTTTCCGCAAGGGAGTGAATGAGCTGCGGGAGGAGGGGGCGGTGCAGGTGCTCTATGACACCGATGCCAGCAAGCGCGATCCGATCCTGGCGGCCGTGGGCCAGCTGCAACTGGAAGTGGTGCAATACCGGCTCGAACATGAATATGGCGTCAAGACCCGGATCGAACCGATGGAGTTCAACGTGGCCCGCTGGGTCTGTGGCGGCTGGCCCGCCCTGGAGCAGGTGGGTCGCATCTTCAACTGCAAGACGGTGCGCGATCCCTGGGACCGGCCGGTGCTGCTGTTTCGCAACGACTGGAACCTCAATCAGCTCACTGAAGACCATCCCTCCCTGGAGCTCAGCGCTGTGGCACCGGTGGTCAGCGGCGTGGAGCCGATCGCCCTCTGAACGGCGGGGCCGCGGTGAAGCTGACGGTGTTCGCCCCGGTGGCCAGGCCACGGAAGCGGCTAGGCGCGGCCAGAATGAACGCAATATTTCGTCACGCTGCAACCCATGGTGCCCGTGATGTCGGCCCAGGCCACTCAGATCAATCTCAGTTCGGCGCCCCTGTGGTTGGTGCGGCCGCGCAGCGATGGGGGCAGTGATTACGTCAGCTTCATGCCGGCCTCAGCGGCGGCGGCTGGCACCATGGTTGAAATTCGACTCGGCAGCCATCTGCCCCCCCAGATGCCACTGCTCAAGCGCCGCCTGCGGCTGGCGCCGGCCGAAGCCGAGGCTTGCCGTCGCCGGCTGCTGCAGGAGGACGGATATCACCGCAGTGAACCACTTTTTTAGGTCTGGCTGGGTACGCTTTAGGGCATGAATCACGGCAACGATCCAGCTTCCGATCCCTCCAGGCCTCCTGAGTCCACCGCCGGCACGCCCTATGAGCGGCTCGGTGTTGAACCGGATGCTTCCTTTGACCTCATTCAGGCGCGACGCGATTCCCTGCTGGCCGAGGTGCCAGACGACCCGATGGCGCGTTCCCGGATTGATGCGGCCTACGACGCGATCCTGATGGATCGGCTCAAGGAGCGGCAGCAGGGGCGTGTGAGCACGGCGGCCCGCAGTGCCTCGCAGCGCGAACAGGTGTCGCCGCCGCCCAGCCGACCGGTGCTCAGCGCCCTGCCACGGCTGCCCCAGCTTCAGGCACCAAGCCTGGGCCGTACCAAACTGGTCCTGCCCTCCCTGGCCCTGGCCAGTGGTCGCGAGTTCTGGCTGCCCCTGGGGGTGACCGGTGCCTTGCTGGTGTTGTTGTTCACCGTTCCGTCGGCCCCGGCCGAGCTGTTGCTGGCCCTGGCCACGCTGCTGACGGTCTACTGCCTGCAGCGACGCAACGGCCGCTTCCTGCAGGCGGTGGGCTGGAGCCTGGCATTGCTCAGCGTTGGACTGGTGTTAGGTGGCTTGCTGCTGGCAGCGATCAATCCCGCCCTGCCTTTGGGTCTGCCGATCGGGCCGATTCAGGTGCAGAGCCTGCCGGCCCTGTTGCTGTTGCTGCTCGGCAGCCTGCTGATCGCCTAGGCCGGCTCCAGTTCGCGGATCAGCTCCAGCAGCTCATCGGCCTCCACCTGATACTTGGTGTTGCAGAAGTGGCAGGTGAGCTCTGCTTTGCCGTCTTCGCGCAGCATGGCGCTGAGCTCATCGCGTCCCAGTATTTTCAGTGCCCCGACGCTGCGGCTGCGGCTGCAGGGGCAGTGGAAGCGCACGGGGGTGAGGCGGGCTCCAGCCTCCAGGGGCCGCGGATCCAGGTCGGGGAAGATGTCCTCCAGCAGGGCCTGCAGATTGTTGGCATGGACGGCCAGGCGGTGGCTGAACCCCGTGATCTCGCGGCAGCGCTCCTCCAGCAGGGCCACCAGCGCCGGTTCATGGGCCGCCTTGGGTAACACCTGCACCAGCACGCCGCCACTGCAGCGCACCCCCTGGCTGTCGATCTGCTCCCCCACGAACAGCGCCGAGGGGGTTTGCTCGGAGTGCAGCAGGTAGGAGGCGACGTCCTCGCCGATGCCGCCGCTTACCAATTCCACCGTGCTGCTGAACGGTGCTCCCTGGCCGATGTCCCGCACCACATGCAGGTAACCGATGCCGGTGGCCCGCTGCAGATCGAACTGGGCGCTGCCATCAGGGCCATGGACCAGGGGCAGTTCCAGGCCCGGGTTGACCACATGGCCGCGCACGCTGCCGTCACGGCCGGCGTCCACCATCAACCCCCGCAGCGGGCCATCCGACTGAATACGCAGATTGACGCGGCCGTGGGCCACCTTCATCGAGCTGGCCAGCAGCAGCGCGGCGCCCATCGCCCGTCCCAGCAGGGTGGTGGTGAGGAATGACAGCCCGTGGCGTTGCCGGGCCTCCTCGGTGGTGGCTGTCGTGGTGACCGCCACCAGGCGAATCCCGCCACCGGCAGCGGTGGCCCGTAGTAGCTGATCGGCCATCACCCCATCCCGTCTGGGGGCATCGTAAGGAGACGGCCCTGCTCCAGGCGCCAGCCTTTCTGGACGACACCGCGAAATAGTTCCGGTTCATGGGTGACGATCAACAGCGCCCGCTCCCGCCCCAGCTCCAGCAGCAACGCCAACACCTCATCACGCACGGTCCAGTCCAGTCCGGCGGTGGGTTCATCCAGCAGCAGCACCCGCGGATCGCGCAGCAGCTGCACCGCCAGGGAGAGTCGGCGCTGCTGGCCGCCACTGAGCTGCTCCGGTGCCTGCTGCAGGGAGATGTCACCGAGTCCCACCTGCTCCAGCACCCGGCTGGCCCGCTGCGAATCGAAGCGCCGCTGGCCGAGCCGTAGTTCCTGGCCCACACTCAGGCCGAGGAAATGACGTTCCGGGAACTGGAACACCAGGCCGCAGAGCCAGCGTCGCTGGCGGGCCGTGAGCGGCTCGCCATCCCAGCGGATCTGGCCGCCATCCGGTTCAGCCAGGCCGCTGATCAACTCCAGCAGCGTGGTTTTACCGCTGCCACTGCGGCCCGCCACCAGGGCTGGCTCGCCACTGGCGAGCTGCAACGACACCTCATGCAGCACCGCTGAGGCGGCGGTGGCGGGGTGGTACGAGAGGGCCTGCAACTCGAGCATGCCCCCAGCATGAAGGCCAGCGGCTTGCCGCACCATGCCGTTGGTGCGGTCTCCGTGATTGCATGAGGGGGTTGTGCCATCCCCGCGAGCGTGAGTGCCATGGAGGTTCGCTTTCGCGAAGTCGATCCGTTCAACTGCTGGATCTGGATGCGCTTTCTGGATCTGCCGGGCTCCACCGAGCGCAGCTATGTGGAAACCGCCTTCGACAGCTGGTTCTTCCTCGGCAAGTTGGGTGGCTTCAATGCCGAGAATCTGCAGGCCCACGAGGCGGGGGCTGAGCTCAGCTGGTTGGTGTGGGATGAGGACCAGGGCGGACACGCCCTGCCGGCCCTGATGCACAACATGGGTCCGATGGAATACCAGGACAACTGGGCCCGTTGCTGGCTGGACCTGGGCACCAGTGATGCCTTCGCCCTCGATGTGCTGATCAACACCCTGGGCCGGCTCAATCAGGACGTGCTGCTGATCGAGGAGCTGGTGATCGGTGGTCTTAACGAGGACTGGCCGATTGAGGAGGAGCCCGAAAGCCCCTTCTCCGACTCCGAAGCCTGATCCCAGCCATGGCCAGGGAGCTGCGTCGGCTGCTGATCAGTCCCGAGCGGTTGCGGGCTGCAGCGGGAGAGCCGGCTCAATGCCTGCAGATCACCCAGCCGGAGGCCCATTACCTGCGCCGGGTGCTGCGGCTCGGCAGTGGTGATCTGGTGGCGGTGGTGGATGGCCAGGGGCAGCTATGGACGGCGGCCCTGGCGGCTGACGCTGGCCTGGTGTTGCAGCAGCCCCTGGCCGAACCGCTGCAACGCTGCGCGGCCGCCCTGCCGGCGCTTGCCCTGGCGATGGCCCTGCCCCGCCGTGATGGTGAGCTGGTGTGGCGCATGGCCACCGAGCTCGGTGTCGATTGGCTCCAGCCCCTTCTGGCCGAGCGCACCCAGGCACGCGAGCCGCAGCAGTGGCCGCTGGATCGCTGGTGCACGATTGTGCAGGAAGCCACCGAGCAGTGTGAACGCCTCTGGCTGCCCCAGTTGGCGGCCCCATGCCGTGCCCTGGCGCTGCTCGGGGTTCCACCCCAGGGACTGGGCTTGATCGCCACCACGCGCCACGGCGATCTGCCCTTGCTGGAAGCGGTGCTGGCGGAGCTGCGGCTGGAACTGCCGGCCGAGCCTGGAGCCATGGCCGCAGCGGCACTGCCCCAGCGCGTCACCCTGGCCATCGGCCCGGAGGGCGGCTGGTCCGAGCTGGAGCTCACAGCAGCGATAGGTGCCGGCTGGCGGGCTATATCGCTGGGGGATTCGATTCTGCGTACCGCCACGGCGGCAATTGCCGGCCTTAGCCGGCTGGCGAGCTGGCGGGCGCTCAGCTGCGCATCATGCCCTTCGCCATCTCCTTGAAGCCGGCCAGGTTGGCACCGCCGCTGCGGCGGTTCATCGGCGTGGCGCCACCGGCGGTGACGCATTCGGGGGCGAAGGTGGCCTTGCTGGGGGCAGGGCGATTGGCCTGGGCTGCCGCCAGCTCCGCCACCATCGCTTCGGCGGTGGTGAGGGTGGGGAGTGGGGCTTCGGCCCCAGCCGCTCCTGGGCCGCTTTGATCAAACGGGGCGGCTCCGACCTGGATGGGCTCTGGATTGCTGGGTGCAGTCGGCTGGGCGGCTGGTGTTGTCGCTTCAGCGGCGGCCTCCTGCCTCACCGGGGCGACGACGGCCGGTTGCTGTTGATCCGCGCCGCCGAGATCAAGGAAGAACTTGGGTTTGAAGATCATGGCGCTGCATCGAGAACCGATGGCGCCATTATCCGGGCCAGCCGCACCTGGGGCGGCCTGTCTTAGATCTGTGCAACACGAGAGTGCCCCGCCGTGCTGCTGCTGTTGCCGCCCCAGGACGGTGTCCACTGGCTGCTGGCCCTGGCCCTGAATGGGGTCCTGATCGGCCTGGCGCAACGGTTGCCCCTGCTCACCCGGGCCGGCTGGATCCATGCCGGGGTGCTCGGCACCCTGCTCTGGGGAACGCTGGGCTGGCCCGGTTGGCTGGCGGTGGTGTTCTATCTGCTGCTGGGCTCCCTGGTGACCCGGTTGGGGTATCGGCGCAAGCTGAGCAGCGGGCTGGCCGAGGCGCGCGGCGGACGCCGCGGTCCGGAGAATGTCTGGGGATCGGCCCTGGTGGGCACCCTGCTGGCCCTGCTGGTTCCGGCAGCGACGCCGCCGGTTCAGGCCCTGCTGCTGCTGGGCTTTGCCGCCAGTTTCGCCGCCAAGCTGGCGGATACCTTCGGCAGCGAGATCGGCAAACGCTGGGGGCGCCACACCGTCTTGATCACCAGCCTGGGCGCCGTGGCGCCGGGGACGGAAGGGGCGATCAGCCTGGAGGGCACGGCGGCCAGCCTGGCCGGCAGCGGCCTGATGGCGCTGGTGATGCTCGCCCTGGGGTTGATCTCGGGCTGGCGGGCCGGGGTGGTGGTGCTGGTGGTGGGGTTGCTGGCCACCCTGCTGGAAAGCCTGATCGGCGCCACCCTGCAGCGCCGCTGCTCCTGGCTGAGCAATGAACTGGTCAATGGCATCCAAACGCTGCTGGCGGCAGCGCTGGCGATCATTCCCGTGGCGCTGGGCCTGATCTCCCTGAACTGAGGGTGGCCAGTCGGTCCGAGGTTGGGTTCACGCCTGGGCCGCTGCCCCTGGATGGTCTGGCCAGTGGCTGGCAGCCTGCTGGCGCAATTGATTCACGGCCGCCTGACAGCGACGCTGGGCCTGGCGTGGGTGCAGGCCCAGCTCGGCGCCCAGCTCCACCCAGCTGGCACCGGTTGTCAGATGGCCATAGATCAGCGCCTGCTCCAGCTGGGGCAGGGCGCTCAGCTGCTGGCGCAACCACCGCCATTGATCGCTGTTCGGGCCAGCCTCGGCCGGCCGCTCGGCAGCAACAGCCCAGCCTGCGGGCCTGTTGCCCGGCCGATCGACGCTGGCCGGATCCGCCAGGTTGTCCAGCAGGGTTGTGGTGGGCTCTTCGGCTCCAGTGCCTCGGCTGGCGGGCGCATCGAGGCTGCCCATCGCCGTGATCCGATGCAGGCTGATCGCCTCCTGAAGTTTCTGCTCTTCACAGCCCAGGGCCTCGGCCAGTTCAGGCAGGGCCAAGGGGATGCTGCGCTCCTGGCGGCTGCGCTCCTGCAGCACCGTGGCCTGACGGCGCAGCTCCCAGAGCTCGCGGGGGATTTTCATCAGGCTCTGCCGATCCCGCAGTTCGTGCTGCATCGCGCCGCGGATGTAGGGCACCGCAAAGCTGCTGAGGCGGCGCCCTTTGCTGGGTTTGAACGCCTCGATCGCCCGCAGCAGGCCCAGGCTGCCCACCTGGCTCAGATCCTCGAAGGGCAGATTTGCCGTGCGGCTCATGCGCCCGGCAATCGCATAGACGAGCGGCAGGTTGTCGCGCACCAGAGCATCGCGCTGGCGCCGCCACAGCGCTTGATCCCCATGGCTGCCCAGCCTCGCCAAAGCGCGCCGATTGCGTTGGTCGCGGGAAGGCCCATCACCATCCCCACCCCGGTCAGGAACTGAGCGGTAGGACTTGGTTCGAGCTGGACTCATGGCTCTGCGACAGACCGTGCAGGCACCGTGTCAGTGGCGGCCGATTTCGTAATCGGTGACCTTCATCAGTTGTTACAGAGGCCAGCGATTTCGTCATCGTCCATACGTTTTGCTCCGTTGTGTTGTCACTTGCTGGCAGAAGTTTCGCTTCGCCCTCCTGCGCTGCCGGCCATGGTCTGGGCTCAGCGCGGCGGCCTGTGCGCCCCCCGTACAGCACCCCGTACGGTCCGTTGCAGCGTGCCTGCATCAGGTTGAAGGCTGGGCCAGTTCCAGGGTTTCCAGCTGGGCCCAGCGCAACAGGGCCGGCCAAGTTCGTACTTTTTCGTACACCAGGGCATGACCTTCGCTGCTGAGATGGACGCCATCCGCATCGAGGCGCTGCAGCCAGTAGGGATCCGCCAGGAAGCTTTCCAGCAAAGGCAGGAAGGGCACATCGGCCTCGAGGCAGGCCTCCTCCAGCAGGGCCTCGTACTGACGCACCGTCTCCAGTTGGTACCAGAGCACCTCAGCCAGGGGCATCACCGCGTCGTCCACAGGGCTCAGCCCCAGCACCAGCACCGGCGCGATGGCGCTGGCCTGGCGCAGCAATTGCTGCATGCCAAACAGGAAACCGGCCGGAGCCAGTTGCTGCCGGCCGTCGCTGCGTCCGATGCGGGCACTGTCATTGAGGCCCACGGCCAGCAAGATGCCCTGGGGGCGCTGGCGCCGCAGTTCACCGCGACAGCTCACCTCGGCCGGCAGGCGAGCTGTGAGCCGCTCCAGCCCATCACCGCGGACGCCCAGGTTGTACAGCACCGGTCCTTCAGGCAGGCCCATCCAGTGGCGGCGCAAGCGCTCGCACCAGCCGCCGTGCTCGGGATCCCCCCAGCCGTAGACGCCGCTGTCACCCAGCACCACGAGCTTGCGGGGAATGGCCAGGGCCATTGAGGTTGTCCCATCCGTCGTGATCGGCAGTGATCCTGCCTGAAGGGCTGATCCGTCCCACTGGCTGGTTTCAGCCAGTGGGACGCGAGCCGATGGGCTCAGCCGACTCACCTGGACAGGCTCAGAGCGTGGCGTGGAAACGCGCCAGACGCTCCAGGCCATCCTCGATCGTGGCTGGTGAGGCGGCGCAGGAGAGGCGGATGCAGCGATCGTCGCCGAAGGCCACTCCCGGCACCACCGCCAATCCCACCTCGTCCAGCAGCCGGTTGCACAGGGTCATCGAATCCAGGCCCCAGGCACTCACATCCGGGAAGGCATAAAAAGCGCCTTCCGGTGCCAGCAGACGGATGCCGTCCAGGGCCATCAGCCCCTGGGTGAGCAAGGAGCGGCGCTGGTTGAAATGCTCGGCCATCGCCAGCACGCAGTCCCTGGAGCCGGTGATCGCAGCCAAGGCACCGAACTGGGCAAAGCTGCAGACATTGCTGGTGGTCTGGCTCTGCAGGGCGCTGGCAGCAGCCACCACATGCCGGGCCCCTGCCAGCCAGCCGATGCGCCAGCCGGTCATCGCCCAGCCCTTGGCGAAGCCGTTGACGATGAACACTCGATCGGCCAGATCTGGGGCTACAGCCGCCAGACTGTGATGGCTGTGGCCCGGAGCCAGCAGGTATTCGTAGATCTCGTCGCAGACGACGGCCAGGCGTGGATGGCGGCGCAGCACGGCAGCAATCGCTTCGAGCTCAGCGCGGCTGAGCACCATGCCGGTGGGGTTGGAGGGGGTGTTGAGCACCAGCAGCCGGCTGGCCGGGGTGATCGCCGCTTCCAGTTGTTCAGCCCGCAGCCGAAAGCCGGTGGCGGCATCGCTGCTCAGAACGCTGACCCGCGCCCCGGCCAGGCCGGCCATCTCCGGATAGCTGAGCCAGTAGGGCGAAGGCAGCAGCAGTTCATCGCCGGGATTGAGCAGAACCTGAAACAGGTTGTAGAGGGCCTGCTTGCCGCCATTGGTGACCAGCACCTGATCGGCCTTGGTGGGCCAGCCGTTTTCGCTGCTGAGCTTGGCGGCGATCGCCTCACGCAGGGCCGGCTCACCGGCCACGGGGCCATAGCGGGTGTGACCGGCCTCCAGGGCTTCCGAGGCCGCCGCGCGGATGAAAGCGGGCGTATCGAAATCGGGTTCGCCGGCACTGAGGCTGCAGACGTTGCGGCCGTCGGCACGCAGCTGGAGGGCCTTGGCGGTGATCGCCAGGGTGAGGGAGGGCTGCAGTTGCTGAGCCCTTGAGGCCAGGCTCAGGGGTTGGGGAGGGGAGCTGGGGGAGGACGGAGCTGCCGTCGTCACCGGTGTCAGCGGGGCCGGCATCGTGGCGGACTCGTCGCGTGGATCACAGTTTCATCCTGACGCACGGTTGAACCGCCATAAGTTCAGGCGGGCAACAAAAGGGATGGGGTTCCAGCCTCGCCAAGGGGAGCTTCAAGCGAGAGCATCGGCAGGAGCTCCGCCTCTAAGCTCAAAAGTCAGTCGCTGCAAGCGATTGAGCCCCATTCACTCCTGGACCAGCCACCCGCATCACACCCACAAGCCACACCCACCCGCCTTGATGCCATCGCGCCCGTCCCGCTTCGATCCTGCTCAAGTCCAGCCGGCGGGGGTGGACCGCGCTGCCACCTTGCGGGCTGTGGCGGAGCTGGCCGCAGTCTGCAGCGCCTGCGAGCGCTGCGAGCTGGCCCGAAGCCGCCAGCAGGTGGTGGTGGGTCGCGGCAACCCAGCCGCCAGGCTGTTGCTGATCGGTGAAGCTCCTGGCGCCGAGGAGGATGCCCAGGGTCAACCCTTTGTGGGCCGGGCCGGGCGGCTGTTGGAACAACTGCTGGCTGAGGCGGGTCTCGACAGCCGCCGCGATCTCTATATCGCCAACGTGATCAAGTGCCGCCCACCCGGCAATCGCAAACCCAGCCGCACCGAACTCGCCGCCTGTCGTCCCTGGCTAGACCAGCAGCTCGCGCTGATGCAGCCCGAGCTGATCGTGCTGCTGGGCGCCACGGCCCTGGAGGCTCTGCTGGGGATCAAGGGGGGCATCACCCAATTGCGGGGCCAGTGGCTGCAGCTCGATGGTTCAGCGTTGCCTGTGGATCAGCTGCAGAAGGAAGCGAGTCACAACAACCACTCCCCAGGCCGATTGCCGAGCATCATGCTGATGCCGCTGCTACATCCCTCCTATCTGTTGCGCTACCCCTCGGAGGCCGATGGATCGCCGCGCTGGCACACCCGGGATGATCTGCGGG
>CAIZOZ010000290.1 GCA_903934745.1 uncultured cyanobacterium | reverse complement strand
TTGATCGCGGTTGTTGATAGCGCTGGGTCCTGGTCAGGGAAGCAGCGATGCCCAGTTGCACCAAGGTAACCATCACAATGGTTGCCTTGGTGCTGTTTTGGTTTTTTAGAATTAAATTAGATCATCGAAAGCAGTTTTTGCGGCATCATCCACTTTTGCTGCTGCATCTTCTGCTCCCCTTGCTGCCTTTACTTCGGTACCTCTCGCTACTTGTGCCGCCTCTAGTTCTTCTTTCTCGGCGAATGATTCAAGTGATTTGTCGAATTCTTGTTTCGCATCTTTTGCTCGCTTCTCGACATCCATCGTGATATCGGTGCCGAATACGTCAATCTCATTGATGACCTTGTCAACCTCTGTATTGGCAAATCCGTCGGCTTTGCTTTGCATTTTGCTCCAGATGTGAAACTCGCCCATCTCTTTGTAATTTCTTTCGATCGCTAGTAGGTCTTTGTATGCACTCGCTGTACTTCGTTCGTAAATTGCCTTGGCCTTCCTTTCTGCTGCTTGGCCCTCGGCTGTAGTTTTAGTCCATTTTGATAAGTTTTCGGCGAATCCTGGGGATTCTTCGTATTCAGCTTTGACATTCTTTACAAGATCATTATTAACTATTCTAATGTCCCCCCCGCGATCTATTAATTCTCTCACGAGGATTTCCTTGTTTGCCTTGTCGTAGTTCATCAGATCATCATAGTATTCTTTTTGGTTGTCTAGGTATTTATCTGTTACGTCTGCTTTGACTAAGTTTTCAATTTCACTTTTGAAGTGCTTGGCGTGGGCCTTTGCGTAGACCTCTGCTTTTTCGCTGAGGTCTTTGTCGTTGAACTGTGTTACGGCCCACTGTTCTCTGACTCTGTTTTTAGTCGTTTCCAGATTTTTAATAATTAGCTCGGGATCTTGTGAGGCGTGGCGATAGGCTCCTGCCGCCTCATTCTCGGCGGCATGTTGGACTCCTTCGCTTTCTCTAATCATGTCATGCTCGATGGCATGATTAAGGGCCCCTGTTGGGCTTTGTCTCGCCTTCAGATAGGTTATTCCTATGGCTCCAAGTCCTATGACTCCGACTACTCCTGCTGCGATGCCAATCTTCCCGCCTTCGCCCATGCCTCCTGCGGTAGCCCCTAGCTGGTTTTCCTCTTCCAGGGCCAGGGATTCCAGAGTTTCCACTTCTTCTAGCAAGCTTGGATGGCTTTGCTTGACTTGCTCCAACAGTATGGCGATGCCATCGGAGTTGTCTTTGGATGATTTGATGTAGGACGTCAGTTCATTCAGGCTTTGTTCGCCAATCCTGGCGTTGCAGACTTGCGTGAGGATTGGTGCAAACGTTTCACGGTCGTAGCCTTCGTCATCCAGCCATTGCCACCAGGTTTGCAGGCTATGGGTCTGCGACTCGGGGTCTTGCTGCAGTTGTCTGGCGAGGCCGATCAGGCTTGAGCGGACGTCCGCCGCCGTACCGGTTCTGATGTCCGGAACGATTTGGATCAGGGCTTCGGTGAACGTGGTCATGATGTTTAGTGGCTTTTGTTAGTCTGAACTGGTTGGCTTGCGCTGTCAACCTACATCTGTAGGTCCATCTATAGCTCCATCTACGGCTCCATCCATGGGGTCGTTGGGCTGGCTGGTTGTGCTGTGGCGTCGCTGCTTGGCACGTCAGCGGCTTCGGGCTGTTTGGCCCCAGTGGCTTCGGCTGCTGTTGCTTCGGCCCTGCTCCTCTGCCCGCTGGCCGCCGCCAGTCTAGGTCCATGGCGATTGCCGATCAGTCCCATCGCCATCGCCTGGCTCACGGCCTGGGTGCGGTTGCTCGCCTTGAGCTTCCGACAGAGGCTGCTCACGTAGTCGCGAATCGTGGTGGCGGCGATTTCGGCCTCCAGCGCGATTTGCTTGTTGGTGAGTCCGCGGGCTAGGCCCTCCAGCGTCTGCTGTTCGCGGCTGGAGAGTGTCATCGCCTCCGGCGGGTGCAGCCGCTCCTGCAGCCGCTTCTGCAGCAGTGGATCCTGGAAGCGTTGTCCTCGGCGCAGGGCCTGCAAAGCCTTGATCATGGTGCCGTTGCCGAAGCTCTGCACATGCACGATCGCCTGGGCCTGGCATGTCGCCAGGGCCTCGGCTGTTCGGCGACGATTAGATAGGCGGGCGCGTTGACTCATGCAAATTGTTACCCATCTAGTTGACGCCTGGTCCGCAGTGGCTTGTTGCTGTTGAGCTGGCTGTTTTCCTGGTCCCGGATTGCTCCCATCTGCTGGCCGACCACCTGTTCGGCATGGGTGACCCGCCACTCACCCATCCGCCTCTGCAACGTGCGCAGGCTGCCGAGATACAGCCCAGGGTGTTCCTGCTCCAGCCGTTGCATCGCCTGCTTGCCTGTGAGCAAGGGATCGGCCATCAGCCACGGCAACACCAGGGGCCAACACCCCAGGGTCGGATCCACCCGCGTGCGGTAGGTGCGCTTTGGCGCATCCCAGCCTCCGCGCTTGGCAGGGTCGCTCTGCCGCCACAGCAGTCGCAGGCTGCCCAGAAAGGCGTCCAGGTCCTGGGTGCTTGCTGATCGATCGCTCTCGCTGCTCGGTTCGCTTTCTCCGTTCACCAGAGCAGCTTGGTTCCAACGAATCGTCTCCAGCAGGTCCACCGGATCGCATTGCTGCTGCAACGCCTCAATGCTTTGGCGGTGTTGTTGACTGAGGCCACTCCAACGCAATAACCGATCCGCCGGGGTGAGCGGTTGGTCGTGGCGCCGACGCGGGCGGCGTCCCTCTCGACGGTCGCTCTCCTCAAACGGAATCCGCTTGGCCGACGGCTGGTAGATGTTGGTGAACAGCCGCAGAGCGGCATAGAGCTGGCAGAGCCGCTCCAGCTGCTGCGGTCCCTCCAGGCGACGGTGTCCCACCACGCGGCGCACCAGCATTCCATTTTTTTGTTCGACCCAGGCCTGATCATTTGATTTGTAGGCCCGTGAGCGGGTCAGTTCAATCGGTTTAGCCGCCTCGGCGCACCAACGCTCAAGCTCCTCGTTCATGAATGCCGTGTCGTTGTCAACGTCGAGACCGCGCAGCGGCAGTGGCATCAGCGTCTGCAGCTCCTGCAACGCAGAGCGCACCATCAGCCCATCTCGACTGGGCAAGGGCACACATTCGCTCCAGCCGCTCGCCACATCGGTGAGAACAAGAGTCCACAGGAACGGGCCCTCCATGCGCCCGCCGCAGTGGGCCACCAGGTCCATCTCAAACCAGCCCGGCACTACATCCTTCCAGCCGTTGAATGTGCGCACCGCGGTGCGCCTCCGTACCCCGGTGACGACGCGGGTACGGCGGCGGCGATGCTGACCACCCTGCGCAGAGCGGACCGGCGCCAGTAGTCGATCGATCGTCGCCGGGCTGATCCGTAGCAGCTTTTGCCGTAGATCCGGATCGACTTGCCAATGGCCATGGCGCTCCAGCGCCGTCATCAGTTTGGGCAGTACCGCCGCCAGGCGCTTACCACAGAGATGGTCACTCGCCTCCCAGAGCGTCTCCAGCTGCTGAACCACCTCCGGGCCATAGCGGCGGCTCTTGCCAACCTCCGCTGAATCGTGACCAGCGTCAGCACGAGCCGGTGGACCCCCATGGTCCGCCGGCTGCTGGCGCAACAACCGCAGCACCGATTTGCGATGAAACCCGCTCAGCTCAACCAGCTCATCCACCAAGACACCCTTCTCCTGATAGCTCAAGGCTGAGTAGCGGCTGCGGGCAGCCTCCAGAAGCTGCTGGCGCCGCTGACGCTGGGCCCTGCGATCAGCCGGTGCTGAGCGTTCCACAAAAGGAACATTCCAAATGAGTCAACATCTATCCTAGGAGCAACAGAACTGATGAGTCAACGCGGCCGCCTATCTAATCGTCGCCGAACAGGCAAAGCTATGCGCATGGTGCATAGCAGGCCTCAGTCAATGTGAACAGGAACCTCTAATGGTTCCCTTGGGCGGCGTTCTGACTCAGAATGCTGAAAGTTGCTGCTCCTGCCCTCTGATACTGACGCAGCTGCTGCGGGCGCTGCATCGATGACTGATCGCCCTGAGGAACACCAACCCGATGATCAGACCAAGGGGAAGCGGGCTGGGAGTCGATGCGGATACTGCGGTCTCACCTTCGTCCCGCATGGTTCGAGATCCTCCTCGTGAAATATTGAGCTTGAGCCTATGGATGCGAGATCTACATGAAAGATGCCGTTGAACAGAAAAATTTTGAGGAGGTAGCGCCCGAGGCTTCGGCGATGATCGAATCAATGCGGGCCTATGGCTACACACTGGCCACCGCAATCGCCGACATCATCGATAACAGCATCGCAGCTGGAGAGGATGTCAGGCCGTGAACCGAACGATCCGGATGTGGGTGACACAGCGCCAAGCCCGCCGAGCTGGCCCATCAGCCTGCATTGGAATTGTGTTGGTTGCTGCCCCGTGCCCGCTCGCAGTTCCTCCTACGCGGAAGCCTGCAGATCTTGCCGCCTGAA
>CAIZOZ010000289.1 GCA_903934745.1 uncultured cyanobacterium | reverse complement strand
TGAAGGTCGTTCCATTAGCAACCTTGCTGCTTTTTTGATTGAGTCTGCCCTTCAAGGTCGTCTTCCCTGTGTTCCCGCTCCAGTTCCCGCTCCCGCCTTGCCTCAGCGTGTGACAATCAAGCCGCGTTCTATCGAGGGAGTGTTGGCCTCTGGGCCTAGCCGAGCACGGTGACTTGTTTTCTTGTTGGCTCTTGGCTTCCGATTCAAGGAGTCACCTCGTGCTAGATACTTTGTGAGCGATATTCGATTGATTATTATATTATTATTTAGCGGCGCGACGCTGTTGTTGCCTCTACGTGGTGACTGTAGATCTTGTATGTTTCCTGCTGTTGCTGTGAGCTGATTCTTTGGTCCTTAGTGGATCGACTGTTGGGTCACTATAAATTTTATCTGTTGTCAGCTGAATTCGAAGTCAGCTGTTCTTACCGGGCCGCTTTGGCCAGTCCCGGTACGAACCGACGTTCATGCTCATAGCCCTTGAGCATGCGATTCCAGTACAGCCAGGGCAGCAGATTCTTCTTGACCAGCCACATGCTGGCACGCTCCTGGGTGGGGTCGAGCGGGAAGGACGGCATCGGCTGCCCGTCATAGTTGAACTCCGCCATGATTGCCCGGCCATAGCCAGTGATCAGCGGGCAGCAGGCATAGCCGTCGTAGCGGGCGCTCAGGGGTTGACCGTCCAGGAAGGCCAGCAGGTTTGCCACCAGCACCGGCGCCTGGCCCCGGATCGCAGCGGCAGTTTTGGAGTTGGGCAGTGATGAGACATCGCCCAGGGAGAAGACATTGGGATAGCGCACATGTTGGGTGCTGTACTTATCCACCTCCACCCAGCCCCCTGGCCCCTTTACCGCCAGCGGGCTGGTGGCCACCACCTCAGGGGCCGCCATCGGTGGCGTGACATGGATCATCTCGAAGGGGATCACCTCTTCGCGGCTGCTCTCGCCCTCCTTGACTTCGAACACAGCCTCCTTGCTGGTCGGCCTGATCTCCTTGAGGGTGTGTTGAAAGCGGGTCTGGATGTCGCGGCGCGCCACCACCTGCTTGAGCGGCTCGGCGAAGGCGGGAATGGCAAAGATTCCCGGGGTGGCAGTGCAGTAATAGACCGTCGTTTTGGCAGAGACAGCAGCGGAGCGTTGGAAGATATCGTCCGCCAGATACATGATTTTCTGCGGAGCTCCGGCGCATTTGATCGGTGTCTGGGGGAAGGTGAACAGGGCGTTCCCCCCCTGGAATTCCTGAATCGTCTTCCAGGTGTAGTCGAGCAGATCCTTGCGGTAGTTGCTGGTGATGCCTTGGGTACCGAGGGCTTCGGGCAAGCCCTTGATCCGGTCCCAGCAGAGCTGGATGCCCGTCGCCACGATCAGCACGTCGTAGCTGAGGCTGGCACCGCTGCTGGTGGTCACCGTGCTGGCGGCTGGATCGAAGCCGGCGGCCGCTTCCCGGATCCAGTGCACTCCTGCCGGAATCAGGGAGGCTTCGTCACGGCGGGTTTGCTCAAGGCTGAAGACGCCAGCTCCGACCAGGGTCCAGCCTGGTTGGTAGTAGTGATCCGTCGCCGGCTCCAGAATGGCGACCTCCAGCTGGGGCCGGGCCCGCTTCAGCTGACTGGCCGCCGTGAGCCCCGCTGCGCCGCCGCCGACAATCAGGATCTGGTGATGGGCCATGGAGCCGTGTCGGAGCGAAGGTTGGTTTCTATTTCCACGATCTACACCCGCATCGGCTTGCCGTCAGCATCGGTGTGCATCCTCTGGCGAACCGTCACCGGCGCGGGCCCTTCCCTGTCTTGGCGCTGCGGGGTGTCGATCCCACTGTTACGGCCTGCAGCGGCGGCGAATCAGCCAACGATGGAGCTCCCACACTGAAGCCATTCCCAGCTTGGCTTTCCATGTTTCTCACACTCCATCAACATGAAACCGAAGGGGCTGTGGTTGAGGTGCTTGATCTGAAACAGCTGGTTGACCCGTTCGCCCCAGCGGTGCAAGCGCGCATGCACAACGGTGAGGAGCTGCAGGAGCCCCATCACTTCAGCAAGGCCGAGCTCACCTTCCCCTCCGGCGAAGCCCTGCCGCGCTGCTGGGTGGATGCCCAGTACCGGGGCTGAGGAGCCCAGGCAGGTCGTCCACTGCGTCCTCCTGTTTCCATGACCCTGCAGCTCACGGAGTCCCACCAAGGGGCCGCGCCGGCGAACTGGAAGCACGGCGACGATGTGGTGGTGAGGGCTGTGCTTGCTCCGTTCTGGCTCCGTTCTCAGCCTTCCTGATCGAGCCGGGCTGCCTTTTTATCTTGCTCCATTAATTGCTCCACCAGCAATTTGAGCAGCAGCGACACAATCGCCACCCC
>CAIZOZ010000288.1 GCA_903934745.1 uncultured cyanobacterium | reverse complement strand
GTTTTTGCTCCTTTCCACTTCCACCAGCACCTCCTGCTCGGCTTCCGAGAGCTGGATCGCCAATCCTTCCAGCAGATCGTCCTGTTCCCTCACCACCTTGGCCACGGTGGCTTCGCTGAAGCTGCCGTGGATCATCTTCAGTTTGGGGAAGGCCGAGCGGATCAACTCCTGGCAGGCCTTGTTGAAGCGCGTTTTCGGATCACCCTCGCCAACGGAGAGGGTCTGGCCGTTCACCACCAGCACGGCCGTGCGCAACAAATCATCGGCTAGCCGCGTGATCTCCTGGCGCCGCGAACTATTCTGCTTGGAGCGCACCGCCAGGATGGCATTCAGGGTCTCGTCCTCGCCGCCACCGTTCTGGCGGATGTAGAGGTCGGTCTTGAGATAACTGCGGATCTGGTCGAGCAGTCGTTCCTTGGCCGGCAGAATCGCCATCAGCTCACTGCCACCCATATTGCGGCTGATCAACACCGGCTCATTGCCGTAGTTGGGGTGCTCCGGTGTCACCAGATTCACCACCACATCGCCCTCTTTGCCCTTGATCAGACCGTCATCGATCTTCTGGGCAAAGGGGTAGTCGTTACCATTGCCACCGCCACTTCCCTCAAAGCGGATCTTGACGCTGCGCAGCACGTCATCAAAGACAATTCCATGCAGGTTTTTGATCACCACCGAATCGCCTACTTCGGTACGCTTGATTTCCTGCTCAACATCCTTTTCCTTGTCGGTGAGGAACTCGTAGATCTCGCCGCTGCGCTGCAGGTAGCTCTGGCTCTCCAGATTGATCAGCGCGTCCTTCACCGCTTGCTCATGGGCGCGGATGTCGAAGTTGGGTTCCTGGATCAACAAGATGGCGATGTTGCGCGCCGTGCTCTTGAACCCCGGCACCCACTTGAGCAGAAACAAGGCCTTGAGGATGCGCAGCTCCAGCGGCCCCACCTGGTTCTGGGCCGTCACCATCGTCTGCTGCTTGTCGGCCCGGATCACATCGCGGATGCCGTCGTAGAGCTGGTCAAAGCTGGCCAACCGGCCCACCGGCAGCTCCTTGATCGCCTTGGCTACCTCCTGGAACACCGAGAGCATCGAGCGCTCCCCCACCGCCATGTTGCGGCCCTCGAAAATGCTGTGGGTGGCCAGGGTTTGGATGGCGGTCTGAAACAGGCTCAGCTGGTAAGGATGGAAGGGGTAGAGCCCGCAGAAGCTCTGGCAATCACTCCAGCCCTTCAGCTGAATCGAGCTGTCGCCGAAGCGAAACAGGGTGGTGAAGTTGTCTTTTTCCTGTTCGTAGATCGCGATCAGCTGCTCCGGTTCCTGCGGAGCTTTTTCGAGCAGGCGCCTTTGGATCACCTCCTGCACATCGGCGCTGGCCAGGGTGAGCTTGGTCTTGAAGCGCCCCTGGATCTTGCTGAGATCATCCGCCTGCTCAAACTTCACCTGGCCCAGGATTCCCTCCAGATCCGCCTGGGAGGTGATGAACACCGCCGCCCGGCCATCGGTGGCCGTCGCCAGGCTCTCAACCACGGTCTGCAGGTTCAGCAGGCGGCTGCGTTCCTGGCCAATGAACTGGCCCGCCTCATCGACAAAGAAGTTGAGCCGGAAGCCCGGCGTCTGGCTGTCGAGGTACTCCTTCACCCGATCGGCGAACCCCTCGATCGAGAGCCGGTAGCTGTCCTTGGCGTCATTGACGACGTTGACGGCGGCGTCTTCGCTGCCGCCGAACTGTTCGGCATAGGCCTTCGCAAAACTGCGCTTGGTCACCGTGGCCAGGGCATCGCGGTCGTTGTCCCAGCTGCGGCCGTTGACACGCTGATAGGTGTGCTTGAAGGCCTCGAACTGGCCGCGCTTGTTGAGGTCGTGCTCGAACTGGGCGACGTAGCCCTGGTTGCCGTAGTAGCCCTGCAGCTCGTTGAGCACCTTCATGAACACCTCGAGGATCGGTGCCTCGTGGGTGCCGCCGATGCCATCGAACTTCTGGTCGATGTTGAACAGCAGGCTGCGGGCTGGGATTGCGGCGGCCTTTTTGAGGTCGGCGCGCAGGATCTCGTCCTCCACCTTCGGCAGCAGGATCTCCACTGGCCGGCTGCCCAATTCACCGTTGTCGGTGGCGCCGATGCGCCTCTCGCCATCGAGCAGCAGCGACAACATCTTGAGCAGGTGCGACTTGCCCGAGCCGAAGAAGCCCGAGATCCAGACACCATTGGCGGTGGGGTTGTGCAGGTAGGCATCCGTGAAGGCGCCCAATCCTTTGCTCACCTCACGGGTGATGACGTACTCCTCCAGCTCGATCTGCAGATGGCGCTCGTCGTCGGCCTTGATCACGCCGTCGATCGGGCGATCCACCGGCTTGGCGAAGAGCTCTTGGATGGTGTGGGCAGTCATGAGCTCTTGATGTCGAAGTAGGCGAGGTTGGTGGCGCGGTAATGCGGGTTCTCGATCTTGCTGGCGGCACTGGTGCCGAACAGACGCAGGTAGGAGCCACCGTCGGCGTCCTGGGAGTATTCGCCCGGGAAGAAGATCACCACGGGATGGCGCACCATCGCCGGCTGCAGAGCCTCCAGAATCGTGTGGGTGCGCAGGAACGGGTAGATCCGGCCTGAACCGGTGATCAGGCTGACCTGACTGTCATCCCCCAGGGCCTGCATCAGTTTCGGGACAAGGGCAGAGGTGGGGTCCGCCACGTTTTGCAGGGTGTCGAACAGATCCGCCTTGGACCAGCTCGCCTCCTCCTGCAGCACCACCTCCAGATAGCCCTTGGCCTCCAGCAGCTGCAGCACCAGCTCGAATAGATCCACCAGCTTCACCCGCAGGCCCTGCTTGCGCAGGTGTTGTTCCACCCCTTTGACCACCAAACGCAACTGGTCCTCATCGGCCGGTTGATAGGTCTGAATGAAGATCGGCACCTCCTTGGCGACGCCGCGCATCTCGAGGAACTCCGGCCGGATCAGAATCTGTTGAAGGCGCTTGTCCAGGCCGGTGACGCTGCTCATGCCGATCTCCTGGCTGGGGCGGCTTTGACCGCCTTGGTGCTAGCAGCTTTGCTGCTGGCAGCTTTGCCGTTGGCAGCTTTGCTGCTGGCAGCAGTGGTAGTCGGATTCCGGGGCGGGGTCAGCAGAAAACCGCGGAACAGCGCCGGGTCATCCTCCAGCACCAGCTGCTGGGCCTGCAGCGACAGAGAGGGGTGTTGCACCGTGCCGAGCGAGCCGCCTTTGCCCGCTTTGCCCGCCAGGAGCCCGGCATCCCGCAGCATCTTCAGGAGAGCGGAGCGAATTTTCTGCTGGGAGGACGGGGAGAGCGCCGCCAGTTCCGGGTGCTGCCGTTCACAGACGTCATAGAAGCTCGCCATATCCGAGCGCCGCAGCACCGGGTCATGGCTGCTCAGCTTTGCCGCCAGAACCTCGCGTGTCAGCTCCAGGGTGATCTGGATCCGCTTGAGCACGCCCAGCCAGGCCATGGCCAGGCGCTCCTCGCTGCTGCCCCGGGCCAGCAGTTCCAACTGGGCCTGGCTCAACAGCTGCAGCCGTTGGCGCAGCTCCGACTCCAGCCGCTTGCCGGTGCTGACGGAGCGAGTCTGCAGGGCATTGCGCTCCAGCACCGCCGCTTTGGTGCGTTTCCAGTCGCCTTCCTGGAGGTGGATGCCAGCGATGACAGCGGCCAGCTCAGGCCTGAGGCCGGCAGCCGTGAAGCTGAGGCAGTAGCGGCTGGCTGCGGGGAGCGCGTTCGCCAACGACTCCACCAGGCAGCTCTGGGCTGATGCTGGCATCCCCTGTGCCCTTCTGTCACCCAAAAGACGTCGGCTCCCGTGTGTGCAAACAGCCTGCAAGCTATGGGCGGACATTGATCTGTGGAGTGCTTCTCCTGCGAATCACCACTTGTATGCACAGGCTGCATAATTTCGCGGTTTCAGGTAGCTAACAATGTTGGTCTCCCTTGGAGTTGCTATAGCGTCAACAATCCCATCAACCCAGGGATCGGAATGGATGGACACAACAGCCGATCCCTCTGGATTTTGTCGTGGCCAACCCATCCAACCAGCAGCTGCCGGTATTTGGGCTGGCGACAGCGGACAGGACGGCAACAGAAGGAGGTGTTTCATTCCCACCATGCAGCCCTTCCCTCGACTGATTGCCGCTGCTGCTTCCAATGGCCTGCTCACCGGCCAGATCGTGTTCTCGACCGCGTTTGTCGGTGCCTGTGAGCTGCCCAACTGGATCCAGGCCCCCCGCCAGGTGAATGCCTGCCGGTCGCGCAGCAAGGCTCTCGCCCTGTTCTTCCCCTCCGGCATGCAGACCGCCATCGGGAAGAACCTGCCGGCCTTGGCTCCTGACCGGCGAGGGGTGTTCCGATGAGCCGCCCCATCCTTGCCGGCCACTACGTCGAGCACTTCGACCCTGAGTTGGCACATCACCGGGCCTGGCTGGAGGCAGTGCTGGAGCACCTGGTGGCCCATGAACCCCAGGCGCTGGAAGAGGGGGGAACCCTGCGGCGGCTGTGGACGACCCGTCTGGCCGCGGAAAGTGGCTCGCCTGCACCAACAACTCTGGCTCCGGCCCAGGCGACAACCGCCGCCAGCCGCAGCAATCCGTTGTCGGTGCCCTGGTTCGTCCAGCTGGATTCCGCCACCGATCAAGGCCGGCGGATGTGCTTCTCCTCCAGCTGCGCCATGCTCCTGGCCTTCCTCAAGCCCGGCGTCCTCAGCGGGGCCAATGGCGACGATCAGTACCTGGCCAGGGTCCGCCAGTTCGGAGACACAACAGACCCCACGGCCCAGATCCAGGCCCTGGCCAGCTACGGCATCAACGCCCGCTTCAGCCACTACAGCTGCGCCAACTTCGGTCGGCGATGGATGGTGGAGGGAGAAAGCAGCGGCTGGGCGGTGCTGGCCAAGGCCTGAAGAGAAAGCACTGCCACCGGTCGTGGGAGGTGACTTTGAGAGCCTTGGCCCTGAGAGCCCTGGCCCCATGGGCCTTGCGCCGGGCCTCTCCAGTCTGAGGTCCTCCTGACGTCGGACCTCGGCTGGGATCGGTCCCGTCGCGGCGCCCCCCGGGCGTCCTGCTCCATGGTTCACATCACCACGTCTCCGTATGGCTCGCCGGAGCAGGATCCGTTCCTGCTGCTGGAATCCAGCCTGCGTTGCATCGAGGCCATCCTGCGTTGTCAGGTCAATCAGCCGCTGCGGCGCAGCTGGATTGAACATCCCTACGGCGAGGAAGAAATCGCCCTGCTGGAAGAGGAAATGCTGCCGGTGTTGCAGCGCTGCCTGCAGCGCATCGATGAAATCGATGCCGAGCTGGATGGACGAAGGCCATGAAGGCCAGGGCCTCGGTGCTGCCCTGCTGCTGGATGTGATCACCCGGGTCGCCAACCTCAGTGAGGCCATCGGCTGCCGCGGCTTGCTGGTCCATGCCGAATCCGAGCAGGCCCGGGGCTTCTACGAGCACCTGATCCCTGAGTTCGAGCGCCCACCCACCGATCCGTTGCACCTGGTGCTGCTGCTCAAGGACATCCGCAGCACGCTGGGCTCGTGCCAGGGTTGATCGGTCCAGGGCATCGGGCCCAACACAGCCCTGGCCATGCCCCAAGTGGAAGCTGGGCGTCCCCCGGCGGGGCCTGGATCCCTGGGATGCCGAAAATGCTCCATCAGCACCTCAGGGCAACAGGCTGACACCCAAGAAGTCAGATGCCATTAACATTGAGATCTAACTCCAGTCTCTTTCCTGGCCATGGCAGCAGAACTGGGCGAACTGATCACTGTCTCTCCAGGTGTTCGCAGCGGCAAGGCTTGCGTAACAGGAACCCGGATTACGGTGTCAGACGTTCTGGGCTATTTGGCCAGCGGCATGAGCCAGGAGGAAATCCTGCTCGACTTTCCCGATCTCAAAGTTGAACATATTCGGGCCGTTCTACGCTATGCGGCAGAGCGCGAGAAAAGGCTCAGCGAGCTGACGATCGCCTGATTTTTCAGCAATGTCTAGACGATTGCTGTTTGATGAAAACCTGAGTCCGAGGCTGCCAGCTCTTCTTGGCGACCAGTTTCCAAGTAGCAGGCACGTTCGCGATGTTGGACTTAGGGGGACAACAGATCAGGACATCTGGGACTTTGCAGCTGCCGCCGACTTCACAATCGTGACGAAGGATGATGATTTTCGAGGACTTAGCCTGCTACGCGGTGCGCCACCAAAGGTGATTTGGCTTGTAATTGGCAACTGCACTACGCGTGAGATTCTGCAGGTTCTTACGGAAAACGATGCTTCTATATTCAGCTTCATCATCGAGCCCAGCACGGCCTTGCTCACCCTCCGCAAGGGTTGAGGGTGGTCCGATGATCTGCCTGCAAGGCGGCGACCGGTCTGGTGATCTTGGTTTGCAGGGCCATCTGGGTTGATTGCAACGGCAACCAGCTTTCCCAGGGGCGGACAACGCTCGCCTCACACCCCCCGAGGCCAGAGCAACCCCGTGGTGGGCCTGACCGGAGCGTCACTGCCATCACTCACGTCTCCCCCAACACCAGAGCTTGAAAGCAGCGGCCCCTGCTGCGGG
>CAIZOZ010000287.1 GCA_903934745.1 uncultured cyanobacterium | reverse complement strand
GAGCGACGATCCGCGCGAGGATTTCGGCCTGCGCCATTCGTTGCCCGAGTGGTTGGCCACCGACCTGCAGCGCTGGCTCAGCGCCGATCGGGCCGAGGCTTTCGCGCGGGCTTGCAACGCTTCGCCACCAGTGGATCTGCGGGTCAACCGGCTGCGCAGCGATCGCCAGAGCCTGGCGGCAACCTTCGCCGCTGCCGGCCTTCGTACCCAGCCACTGCCGCAGTCGGAGTACGGCCTCACCCTGCTGGATCGCTCCGGCGATCTGCGCGCTCTGCCGGGCTACGAGGAGGGCCTCTGGTCGGTCCAGGACCGCAGCGCCCAGCGCATCGTGCCGCTGCTGGATCTGAGGCCGGGGCAGCGGGTGCTGGATGCCTGCGCGGCGCCGGGGGGCAAGTGCACCCAGATCGCCGAGTGGCTGGATGATCAAGGTGAGATCTGGGCGGTGGATCGTTCCGAGGCGAGGCTGCGGCGGGTGGGGATCAACGCCGAACGCCTCGGGCTGACTTCGATCCAGCGGCTGAGCGCCGATGCCGCTGATCTGGCCACGCTGCGGCCGCAGTGGCTCGGTTCGTTTGACCGGATCCTGCTGGATGCACCCTGTTCCGGGCTTGGCACCCTCAATCGCCATGCCGATGCCCGCTGGCGGATGCAGAGCGAGGCGATCGAAACCCTGGTGGTGCTGCAGCGGCAGCTGTTGGAGGGACTGCTGCCGTTGCTGGCCCCCGCTGGACGGCTGGTGTACGCCACCTGCACGGTGCATCCCAGGGAGAACGCTGAGCTGATTGCGGCACTGCTGCTGGAGTACCAGCCAGCACTGCGGCTGGTGCTCCAGCAACAGTGGTGGCCCGCCCAGGAGCTGGATGGATCCTGCTCAGGAGATGGCTTCTTTGCCGCCGTTCTGGAACAGCAACAGCCCTTGTCTCAGCACGAGACGTTCAGGGCAGGGGCGGCGGCGCCATCACCGGCGGCGGCGGACTGAGCGGAACTGGCGGTGGTGCGGCGGCCGGTGCTGGGGCGGGTGTGGTCGCCGAGGACGGTTCGGCCGGGCGCGGGGTCAGGGAGGGCTCAGCCGGTGCGCTGTTGGGGACCGGAGCGGCGGGAGGTTGCCAGTTGCTGGGTTCCCGCTGAGGCAGCTCCGTGCTGCTCTCATTGCGTTCCGGCGGCGGCTCCAAACGGTTTTGGCCAGCCTCTGGGATCAGCGGTGTCTCCCAGTTCTCCTGGCGCAGGGCTTGCCCCCGGGGCGGCTTTGGCTTGTGCTTCGGTGGGATGTAGGGGATGAAGCTGCCCGTCAGGGTGGGCTTGGGGGGGAACTGTTGCACCGGCATGCCCTTGGTGATTTCGGCCATGAAGCTCGACCAGGTTGCGGCCGCCTGGGCACTGCTGCTGCCGGTCTTGAAGTTTTCGTCGTAGCCGAGCCAGACAGCCGTGGTGAGCTGGGGTATCGAGCCGATGAACCAGAGGTCGCGGGCGCCTTCGGCCGTGCCGGTTTTCCCAGCCACCGGCCGACCCGGCAGCGCGGCCGCATAGCCGGTGCCTTGGCGCACCACGTTCTGCAGCATCCACATCACGGCGTCGGCGACATCGCTGCTGAGGGCCCGCTTTGCCTTCGGGCCATCGACGCGGCGACTCCACAGCAGCTCGCCATCGGGGCCGTAGATCTCCTCAAACGGCATCGGTTTGACCCAGACGCCACGGTTGTTGATGGCGGCGTAGGCGGCCACCATCTCCAACATCGTTTTTTCATTGGACCCCAGCACCATGGCCGGGTAGTTGCCGATCTCACCCGTGATGCCGAGGTCGCGGGCCACGCCGATCACACGGGGGAAGCCCACTTTCTCGGCGGTGGCCACGGCGGCGGGGTTGATCGAGCCGGTGATCGCCTGGAGCAGGGTGATGCTGCCGGCCGTGCCGGGAATGCAGAAGCGTTTCGGCGGCCAGCCTTCCTGATAACAGCGTTCCCGCGCCGAGATCTTGTCCTCGGGGCGCATGCCGTACTTGATCGCGGCCGAGTAGGTGAACAATTTGAAGGTGGAACCGGGGGAGCGCAGGGCCTGGGTGGCGCGGTTGAACTGGCTCTTGTTCCAGTCTTTACCGCCCACCATGGCTCGCACCAGGCCGGTGCCAGGCTCCATCGCCACCAGCGCCCCCTGCATGCTGCCGGCACGGCTGTTGATCGTCGCCTGGGCCTTGGCCTGCCAGTCATTGTTGAGGCCGCTGCGGATCGTCAGACCGCCCACTTCCAGTTGTTCCTTGGTGAGCACCCCAGGCAATTCCTGTTCCAGCCAGCTGGTGAACCAGGGGGCGGGGTTGGCGAAGTATTTCGGTTCGGCCGGTTTGAGGCCCAGGGGGGCCGCATCGGCCCGTTCGAGCTGGATGTCATCGATGTAGCCCCCTTCCCGCATCCGCCGCAACACGGTGCGACGGCGACTGAGGGCCAGATCGGGATTGACCAGCGGTGAATAGACCGAAGGGGCCGGCGGCAGGCCGGCGATCAAGGCAGCCTCCGGCAGGGTCAGCTGCTCTGGTGTCTTGGAAAAGTAGACCCAGGCTGCATCGGCAACGCCGTAGGCGCTGGAGCCCAGATAGACGAGGTTGAGGTACTGCTCCAGGATCTGCTCCTTGCTGAGCTGGCGTTCGATCTTGCCGGCGAGTAGCGCTTCCTTGAGCTTGCGGATCAGGGTGCGGTCCTGGCTGAGAAAGACCGTGCGAGCCAGTTGCTGGGTGATCGTGCTGGCACCCTCCTCCACCGATCCTCGGCTCAGGTTGCGCAGCAGGGCGCGACTGATGCCCAGCAGATCAATCCCGTCGTGCTGATAGAAGCGACGGTCCTCGGCGGCGACGAAGGCCCGCTGGATCAGCAGGGGCATCTTGCCGGTGCTGAGTTTTTCGCGGGTGGCCGGTCCCTCCTTGACCACCACCTTGCCATTGGTGTCAAGAATGGTGAGGGTGCCGGGGCGGTTGAAGGCGCTGATCCGATCGGCATCGGGCAGCAGGCCGTCGAGGCCGGCCTCCAGGGCCGATTGGCCGAGGGCCACACCAACGCCGATCGCCGCTGCGGTCAGGGCCGGGGCTAGCCGTCGCCGCGGGATGCCGCCACGCCGAGGGGCTGGGTTGCCTTCCCGAGAGGGCCCCGAGCCGCTGGCGGGTAGCCCCTGGCTCAAAGGGCCTGGGCCACCTGGCCGCCGATTCGGATCAGGTCGCTGTGGCCGATGGCCAGGGCTGTGACGAGCATGCCGAGCACCAGGAACGGCTGGGCGCTGGCCTGGTACTTGACATCAAAGCTCACAGGATCGCGCAGCAGCCAGATGTCCTGAAAGGTGATCTGGGGCAGGATCAGTAGCACCAGCAACACGGCGGCGAAATTCTGGCCGATTGCAATCAGCACCGCCACCATCGCCACTTGGAAGATATCGATCATGGCGGCACTGATCCAGCTGGCTCTTTCAATGCCGAACACCACTGGCAGCGATTGCAGTCCCAGGGCCCGATCACCTTCAACACTCTTGAAGTCGTTGACGATGGCGATACCCAGGCCTGCCAGGCTGTAGGCGAGCGTCAGCAGGGCTGTGGTCCAGGTGAGCTGGCCGAACAGGGCCTGCCCTGCCCACCAGGGCAGGGCGATGTAACTGGCACCAAGGGCGTAGTTACCAAGCCAGCCATTCTGCTTGAGCTTCAGCGGTGGAGCCGAATAGATGTAACTGACAAACGATCCACCCAGGGCCAGCAGGAACAGCACCGGCGTGCTGTGCCCAGCCCAGAGATCGAGGCCGTAGGCAACGCCGAGACCGGCCAGCAGCAGGACCACGATCTGCAGTTTGACCTGACCCAGGGGAATCGCCCCCGAGGGAATCGGCCGGTAGGGCTCGTTGATCGCGTCGATGTCGCGGTCGTAGTAGTCGTTGATTGTCTGGGTGTAGCCGGCCAGCAGGGGACCGCTCATCACCATGCAGGCCAGAGCGGCCAGCAGATCTCCGAGGCGCCAGTGGTAGTTGCCTGAAGCGGCAGCACCGCAGATCACCCCCCAGATCAACGGGATCCAGGTCACCGGCTTCATCAGCTGGAGGCGGATCGCCCAGATATTGGCGCTGCTGCCACCATCCTTCATGCCCAGCAGCTGACGGGCGCCTCCAGTTTTCGAGACCGTGCTCGGGCCAGCGTCTGCCGCCATGTCGTTCACCGCTTGGGGCTGCTTGGGACTGGGCTCAGGCAGGGGTGATTTCATCGTCGAAGAACCAGCTGGTACCACCAGCACTGAGTTCAACAACGACGCCGATGCCTTTGCCGTCGGTGACGCGAAAATCCTTCACCGTGCCGGTGGCATCGGCCTTGAGGGCAGCGACGAGGTCGGCAGGGATGCGATCACGCACCCGGGTGACCCGCACCTTGGAGCCGATCGTGATGGCAGCCTGGGACATGGCCGACGCGTCATCTTGGGTGGCGCAACCCTACCAGTGAGCCCATGGTTGCCAAACGGATCATCCCCTGTCTCGACGTGGCCGATGGCCGGGTGGTGAAGGGCGTCAACTTCGTGGGACTGCGCGATGCCGGTGATCCGGTCGAGCTGGCCTGCCGCTACAGCGCCTCCGGCGCTGATGAACTGGTGTTTCTCGACATCGCGGCCAGCCACCAGGGTCGCGGCACCCTGGTGGAGCTGGTGCGCCGCACCGCCGAGGCGGTGACGATCCCGTTCACGGTGGGCGGCGGCATCGGCAGTGTGGAGGGCATCACCGAGCTGCTGCGCGCTGGCGCCGACAAGGTGAGCCTCAACTCCGCAGCCGTGCGCAGCCCGGAGCTGATCAGCGAAGGGGCCAGCCGTTTCGGCAACCAGTGCATCGTGGTGGCCATCGATGCCCGGCGCCGTGGGGGGGACCGTGCTGGCTGGGATGTTTACGTCAAAGGCGGTCGCGACAACACCGGGCTCGATGCCCTGGCCTGGGCTCGCCGGGTGGTGGAGCTCGGTGCCGGCGAGATCCTGCTCACCTCGATGGATGGCGACGGCACCCAGGCGGGCTACGACCTGACCCTGACCCGGGCGGTGGCTGAGGCGGTGGAGGTGCCGGTGATCGCTTCTGGTGGAGCCGGCTGCATCGACCACATCGCCGCGGCGTTGCAGGAGGGCAAGGCGGCTGCGGCCTTGCTGGCTTCCTTGCTTCACGATGGGGTGCTGACGGTGGAGGAGATCAAGCGGGAGCTGCTGGCCAGGGGCTTGCCCGTGCGGCCGCTCTTGACGGCGGGGGACTCGCGCTACTGGTGAATCCGTCGTTACATTCATGTAACTGTTCACGATCGCCTCTGTCTTGCCTTGACTGCCCTGTTTGCCTTGCCTGGATCCCTGCTCACCGTCATCGCTCTGGTGATGGTGGCGGCTGTGGTGGCACTGGTGGCCTGGGCGCTGCAGTTGATGCAGGCGGCCAGTGATCGCCAGGAATTCTCGCTGATGCTGGCGGGTTGCATGGTGTGCTCTGCCGCCGTAGGGCTGGCCACCGTGATGGTGCTCACGATCACCAGCCCGGGCCGCCTGGAGGCCGCTCATGGCGTGATGGTGCTCGGATCCGATCGCGACAGCGGCATCAGCCTTGATGCGATCGTGCTCCCCTGGGATGACAACCCCGCCCTAGCCCAGGCTCCTTCTTTTGAAACCCGGTGATCCGGAGGCTGTGCGTGAGCTGTTTGAGCGCATCGCCCCTCGTTACGACCAGCTCAACGACCTGCTCAGTCTCGGCCTGCACCGGCTCTGGAAACGCCAGGCGTTGGCCTGGCTGCGGCCGAGACCTGGTCAACAGCTGCTTGATCTTTGCTGCGGTACAGGCGATCTGGCCCTGATTCTGGCCACCAAGGTGCGGCCGGGGGGACGGGTTCTGGGCCTCGATGCGGCCCAGGCGCCCCTGGAGCTGGCCAGGCGCAGGGCGGCGGTGCAGCCCTGGTTGGCCTTGCAATGGCAGCAGGGGGATGCCCTGGTCACGGGTCTGGCAGACGCTTCCCAGGACGGGGCGGTGATGGCCTACGGCCTGCGTAATTTGGCCGATCCAGCGGCCGCGCTGCGGGAGTTGCGCCGGTTACTGCGTCCTGGTGCCCGTGCGGCGGTGCTCGATTTCAACCGGCCCGACCAGGATGCGGGGCTGCCGGCGCTGGCGGTGGCACGTTTTCAACGCTTCTACCTGCGCCAGCTGGTGGTGCCCGCCGCCCGCCTGGCGGGGTTGCCGGAGGAGTACGCCTACCTCGAGGCCAGTCTCGAACGCTTTCCCCTGGCGGCAGAGCAGCGGCGTCTGGCTCGAGAGGCTGGCTTCCGCCAGGCATCCCATCGCCCCCTGGCCGCTGGGTTGATGGGGATGCTCGAGCTGGTGGCCTGAGATTCCAGCTCCTGCTCAGAATCCGTTCAGGAGAGTCCGTTCAGGGGGTTCTGTGTAGGGAGAGGCTGCCGATCACCCAGCCTCCCGATCGAGGGAGTGCTGCATCGCGGTGCCATGGTCCTGCGGCTTCTTGATCAGGGCCTGCGGCTGGTTGACGGGTCAATGTCGCAACAGTGACAGTCTGGATCTGGCACATGGGGCAAGATCAGTCCAACGAGATGGTGTTCGTCGTGTCCGTTTCCTACCCCGCCTCCACCGCTGCAGCCTCCCCCCGGGCCATGTCCATCCCCGCCGGCTCCCTGCGTTCAGTCGCCAGCCCCAGCCGCCGCCACTTCCGGCTCGTCGATCAGCAGGGTGAGCCCCATCCTGTTCTCGATGACCTCTACGACTCCCTCGATTCGGCCTGGTCTGAAGCTCAGAGCTGGTGGAACGAACAGTTCGGCGCCGATCAGGCTCCAGTGGGTATCGGCATTGAGGTGAGCACCGGCAGTGGTGAATGGCGCACGCTGCGCCACCCGGGAGTCTGAGCGGCCTTTTCCCAGCAGAGCGCACTCAGCAGAGCCCACCCAGCTGAGGTCGACCAGCTGGGTGGGCTCTGCTGGCGTTCCAGTTCCTAGCTGAGCTGTCGCTAAGCAACAGGCGCGACCCTATCGATCACCAAGCCAGGCTTTGGATCTCACGCTTCGGGTGAACGGGGTTCTGAGTTGTTCCGTTCTGCTGCGAAAGGCCAGGTGGCTCGTTTGCTGGCCGCTCGGCCAGGCCCGTCAGCCGACCT
>CAIZOZ010000286.1 GCA_903934745.1 uncultured cyanobacterium | reverse complement strand
GGATCTGCCGGGCTGGGTGCTGGATGGGGATGGGGAACTGCGGCGCTGGCTGTTGTCCTATGGCAGCGCGATTCGCCTCGAATCCCCTCAATCCCTGGTGACGGAGCACCGTGAAGCTCTGCGGCAAGCCCTGGCGCTCTATGACGCCACCGTTGAGGCATCGGCATCCGGCGAGAAGCCCCCAGAAGCAAGCCCGGTGGCAACGGCATTCAACGCAGCGGGAGGCGTTCGTCGCAGGAACTATCGCAGCGACAAGTCCCTCGCCCAGCCATACAGAACCCTGCCGTGAATGGATCGAGCCCACTGGGCCTTGGCCCTATGGGGCCTTGCGCCGGGCCTCTCCAGTCTGAGGCCCTCCTGACGTCGGACCTCGGCTGGGATCGGTCCCGTCGCGGCGTCCCCCGGCGTCCTGCTCCATGGTTCACATCACCACGTCTACGTATTGCTCGCCTGAGCAGGATCCATTCCTGCTGCTGGAATCCAGCCTGAGTTGCATCGAGCACATCCTGCGCTGTCACGTCAATCAGCCGCTGCGGCGCAGCTGGATTGAACATCCCTACGGCGAGGAAGAAATCGCCCTGCTGGAGGAGGAAATGCTGCCGGTGTTGCAGCGGTGCCTGCAACGCATTGATGACCTCGATGCCGAGCTGGAAGAAGAGCTGGAGGCGCAGATAGCGCTTGAGCAGTTGCGGCAGCAGGTGGCCTTGGGCCAGGGCTGTGAGCCCCATGAGGCCCTGCTGCCACTCTGAGTGTCTCGGCCCTGCCGGGGGCCCTGCTCCCGGCTTTCTTCTCCCCTGCCGGGGACGGGGTCGGCGGGCAGGGGCTGGTCAGCACGCTTCATTCATCCGCCTGACTGGCGCTCAGATCACCCCATCACTGCTTGTCTCATCCAGAACGGCCAATGGCTGAGCCAGGACTTCTCGAACCTGTGGCCCTTTGGTGGGATCCATCACCGCCTCGAAGGCGCGTGCAGTCACCCGACTCTCGATCTCCTGCAGTGCATTCATGGTGTCCATCAGGAGCTGAATGGAGATGTCGGCCGTGGATAGGGTCACGGCTATTGCGATAGCGGTTGGGTTCAGGATCCCAAGCGCATGGACGCGCCTCAAGGGTCCGGTCGAAACATCCGACCAAGCTGAGACCTTTGGGTTCTGGTCCTTCCCCCCTCCGCTGATCAGGTCCCCCGCGGCCAGAGAAGCCCGGTTGCGGGTCGCGTCGCTCCGCCACCGGTTTCCCCACTGCCACCACCACCGCTACCGCTACCGCCGGAACTGGAGAGCAGAAGCCCCTGCTGCGGGTGCTGGCGGGCGCCCATGGCGCTCATCGGCGGGTAGTGGCGAATGAAATCGGCCGTGCCGGTGATCAGCTGGAGGCTCAGCGGCGGCAGGCCGGTGATGAAATGCAGCTCATTGCACTCCCGCCAGTGGCTCAGGGCCAGGGGTGAGCTCCAGGGGCTGGCCTGGTTGTGGCTGGTGTCGGTGGGCACCCATAGCCACACGTCCCGGTCGG
>CAIZOZ010000285.1 GCA_903934745.1 uncultured cyanobacterium | reverse complement strand
CCCTACGGCGAGGAGGAAATCGCCCTGCTGGAAGAGGAAATGCAGCCGGAGTTGCAGCGTTGCCAGCAACGCATCGATGAAATCGATGCCGAGCTGGAGGAAGAGCTCGAGGCGCAGATAGCGATTGAGCAGTTGCGGCAGCAGGTGGCCTTCAGTCAGGGCGGTGCTGCCCCGCAGCTGCTGGGGATATTGAGCCCCTGAGGCCTAGGCCCTCGTGGCCCGGGCTGGCCGGGAGCACTGATCCCGGCTTTTCCTCCAACCCCAAGGGCGGCTGGATAGTCGAGGGAGGCGGCCGTGCGGAACGCTGTTGAGGTCGCGGTCGGGCCTGGTGCTGCCCTCCCATCAGGGCCGGTGCCGGTCAGAGCGCACCGAGCAAAGCGGGGCCTTGATTGCCGTCGGGACGGTGCGGCTGAACGGGCCGTCGAACGCCGCCTGGGCCTGCACCAGCGCGGGCCGGTCGGCAAGGGCTGACGTGAATCCCTCGCAGGCTCGGGCCCCTTGCCGGCCGTCTCCTTGCCGGTGCGGTTTGGCCCGGTCGTTCGCCTTCCCGGCCATGGCCTTCCCTTCCCCATCCCGGCCCTGCTGCCCCATCCGCATCGTCTCGGTGCATCTGCTTGATGCAGCCGGCCAGCTGCTGCGGGTGCTGTTCCTCGATCGCGAGGGTCACATCAGCGCCCAGCCGCACTACGTGCCCCGCGCCGAGGCGCTGATCCTGGCCTCGAATCAGCAGATCGTGCTCGGGCCCCAGGCCCAGTTGCGGGTGCTCTGAGGCCCTGGCCGGAGGCGGCCCTCGTCTCCGGCCTGTCCAGCCACAGCCCACACAGCGACCTCGGCCTTCCTGGCAAAAGCTGGTGTTCCCCGTTCTCTATCAATGAGCCCCATGTCGCCATCCGCCAGGCAGGGCAACGCATCCCCGGCACCTGCCACCTCAGCCAACCAGCAGGGATCGATGGGCACCTGCCCGAGTTACGAGGAGCTGCTGGCGCGGCAGGAGGCCAGTCGGCTGGCTTTCGGCCGGATGCTGTTGAACTGGCGGCGCCGTAATGGCTGGACTCAGTACACCGCCTGCACCTGGGCCAAGGCGATCGGCGAGCCATCCATGGTGATCTCCTACGGCAACCTCTCAGTGATCGAGCAGGGCAAGGCCGGTGAGCTGCGCCAGAAGTCCTTTTGGCAGCTGGGCGAACTCAACCGTCGCATCGCCGCCAAGGAATGGGGACGGTTCGGGGATGCGGCTCTGAGAGAAAAGCTGGAGGCGGCCATCCCCCTTGGAGATGAAGGCTGTCCTGTTTGGGGACCGCTGGAGTTCTGGGCTTGCTACTGCGGTGTCAGGCCGGTGCCTCAGCCCTTCCGTGCCGCACCGGCGCCAGTCATCAGCGAGCGTCAGGCCGTGATGCTCAGCGGCCGCTGGCGCAGGCAACTCTGCAGCCAGATCGAGGCGCACGACCTTGATCCAGCAACCGCACTGGATGCCCTGATGGCCCTGGCAGCGGAGAAGCACCGCCGGGCTTTCTATGCCGTCCTTACCGGCTTTCGCTCCTACAACCCGGCGGAGCTCAGTGCCCTGTGGCTGGAGGGCGATCGCTACCGGCCTGAGCTCTGGCTGGAGCAGTGGCTGGCCCCATCCCCCAGCAGCCAATCCGGGGCCTGAGAAGCCTGCTGACGCCTGGGCAGCCCGAGGCTCTCGCTCCTGGTCCTCGGAGGGCACGGCCGGGACCGCAGGCCGCCCCAGGATCCGCGCCGCGGCAAGGGTCAGGCCTGGCTCGCCGCTGTTGCGTTGGGCGCTGACGCGCCAAGGGATGGTGGCGAGCCCTTGACCAGCGGCGCGGTCAGGGGCGGGGTCCTGCGTCCCCTCAGCCGTGGCCCCTGCCGAGTCCCATCGCGCTGCCCTCAGCTTCCCCAGCAGCAATCCCAAAACCGGCCCGATCGCCGTCTCCAGCACCAGCCGGCTCACGTGCCCCTCCAGCTGTCCCCTGGCCGGTGATCAGGGCTGCTACGCCGAGGCTGGCTTCCACACCCGGCTGCACTGGGATCGGCTCAGCCGAGGCGAGAGCGGCCTGCCGGCGGCGGCCTTCATCAAGCAGGTGCTGGCGCTGCCGGCCGGGATCCTGTTCCGCCATTGCGTGGCCGGCGATCAATGGCCCGATCCGGCCGATCCGCTGCGCATCGATCGGGT
>CAIZOZ010000284.1 GCA_903934745.1 uncultured cyanobacterium | reverse complement strand
TGCGCATCTCCCTGGAGCGCGGCGTCGTCACCCGCCATGTGCTGATGCGCTATTCCCTGCCCCTGCTGCAGCGGCTCGAATCGCTGGTGGCCAGCAGCGCCTTCATGGCCTACGCCCTCTGGAGTGCTGGCCCCACCCTCAAGGGAGCGCCCACCAGTTGGATGCTGCTCACCGTTCCCTTTGTGCTGGTGGGAATTTTCCGTTACCAGCTCCTCAGCGATCCTGAGGAAGCCCAGCGCCGCTCCAGCGCTCATCCCGATCAGACAACGGAAAAGCCCGAAGAGATCCTCCTGGGCGACCGGGGCATCCATCTCACCCTGCTGGGCTGGTTGCTCACCGTGGTTGTGGTAGGCATGGCCCATCGCCAGGGTTGGTTGGCATGAGTCGCACCCCCATCCACTCGGCCTTGGTGCTGGGCAGTACCAGCACTGTGGCGAGGGCCATTTGCCAGGCCCTGGCCAGGCAGGGTTGCCGCCGCTTCCACCTGATCGCCCGCAACGCCGTCGCCAACCAAGCGCTGGCCGCTGAGCTGCGAGAGCGCTTTGGCGCTGTAGTGAGCCTCGCCCAGGTGGATCTGCTGGCGACCAACCCCCTCCCGCCCCAACTGCCGCCGGAGTCCTTTGATCTGTACCTGATCACCGCCGGCTGCCTTGGAGATGCCGAACGGGCCCGGCACCAATCTGATGAAGCGCTGGCGATCACCAGCAGCAACTACACCAGTCTGATCCCCTGGCTCACGGCGATCGTGACACCGGAGCGCATTCAGACGCCTGGCTGCCTCTGGGTGTTCTCCTCAGTGGCCGCCGATCGTGGTCGCCCCTCCAACTACCACTACGGCGCCGCCAAGGCGGGCCTGACCCGCTTCTGCGAGGGTCTGTTTCTGCGCTGCCACGGCACTCCCTTCGCCGTGCGCATCCTCAAGGCAGGCTTCATGGCCACCCCCATGACCAAAGACAAGGCCCCTGCCCTGCTCTGCGCCAAACCCGAACAGATTGCCCGTGATCTACTGCGCCGGCCCCAGCGCCGAGGCCTTGAATACATCCCTTGGTGGTGGGCGCCGTTGATGCTGTTGATCCGCCTGCTGCCCCCCCCCCTGGCCACCAAGCTGTGACCTCCACCTTGTCCTGCACAACGCAAACGCTCACCGGCTGGGGTCGCACGTCACCCTCAACGGCCCAGGTGTGTCAGCCCAGCGGGCTGGAGCAAATCCAGGCGTTGATTCAAGCCGCCAGCCCCGCCAGCCTGATCCCCCGCGGCCTAGGCCGGGCCTACGGCAATCCCGCCCAATGTGCCGGTGGCACCGTGCTGGAGCTGGCGGCCTTTGATCAGATCCGCCTTGACCCCAGCAGCGGCACGGTGACGACCGGAGCTGGGGTGAGCCTCGACGCACTGCTGCGTGCCCTGGTGCCCGCTGGCTTCTTCCTGCCGGTGACCCCCGGCACCCGCAACGTGACCGTGGGCGGCGCCTTGGCGGCCGATGTGCACGGCAAGAACCACCATGGCGAGGGCAGCTTCGCCAGCCATGTGATGCGGCTGCAACTGGTGGATGGCCAGGGCCTGGTGCGCGAGCTCAGCCCCGACGACCCAGCCAGCGCCGCCGCTTTCTGGGCCACCGCCGGCGGCATGGGCCTCACTGGAGTGATCACGGAGGTGAGCTTTCGGCTGATCCCGATCGAAACTTCGCTGATCAGCGTTGACACC
>CAIZOZ010000283.1 GCA_903934745.1 uncultured cyanobacterium | reverse complement strand
GATCTCACCGTGGGCAAGGGCACCACGGCCCGCACCCGCAGTCTGCCGATCGCGCCTTTCACCCTGGTGGGTGCCACCACCCGGGCCGGGGCGCTGAGTTCGCCGCTGCGCGATCGCTTCGGCCTGATTCAGCGGCTGGAGTTCTATGAATTGGAGGATCTGCAGGCGATTGTCGAGCGCACCGCCGGTTTGCTGCGGCTGCAGCTGCAGAAGGAGGGTGCCTTGGAGGTGGCCCGTCGCTGCCGCGGCACCCCTCGCATCGCCAACCGCCTATTGCGGCGGGTGCGGGATGTGGCCTCGGTGCTGGGCCATGACCACATCGGTGTCGAGCTGGTGCAGGAGGCCCTGAGCCTGCATCGGGTCGATGATCGCGGGCTTGATGCCAGCGACCGGCGTCTGCTCACCTTGATGCTGGAGGGCTATGGCGGCGGGCCCGTCGGGCTCGAAACCCTGGCGGCAGGCCTGGGGGAAGACCCCACCACCCTCGAAACCGTGATCGAGCCCTTTCTGCTGCAACAGGGCTTGCTGCAGCGCACCCCCCGGGGCCGGCTGGTCACCGCCGCCGGTCGCACCCATCTCGGCTGGCCCGTCCAGCTGGCGGCATGAACGCCCCTGTTCCTGGGGGGCCGGGGCGCCCCTGGCTGACTGGGGGCCTCGCCCTGGCGCTGGCCCTGGGATTCCTGCTGCTGGCGCCTGCCATTGCCCTGGCCCAGGTGACGGGGGTTCAGGTGATGGGGGTTCAGCCGAACCTGGCCCTGGCGAGCTTGACCCAGCCTGCGGTTGTGGCTGCGCTCTCCCTGTCCGCCGAGCCCTCTGCCGCAGCTTCCGCCGCCCCTGATCGGGTCGCATCCCCGCCTGGCTCCAGCCGCGATCTCCCGTCGCCAGCTCGGCCTCAGCCAGCCATCGACGCTCCAGCAGGCAGCCAGTCCGGCAGCGAGCTGTCGCTGCCCCGATTGTTTGATCAGGCCCTGACCGCCAGCCGTGAGGGCCGTTTCGGCGATGCCCTGCCCCTGTGGGATCAGGTGCTGGAGCTGGCGCCCGAGGACGCCTCCGCCTGGAGTAACCGCGGCAACGTGCTGCTGGCCCTGGGCGATGCCGAGGCCGCCATCGCCGCCCAGGACCGGGCGATGCTGCTCGATCCGGTCAATGCTGATCCCCATCTCAACCGCGGCACCGCCGAGGAGGCCCTGGGGCGCTGGGGTGCGGCGGCGGCGGATTACCACTGGGTGCTGGAGCGCGATCCAGCCGATGCCTCGGCCCTCTACAACCTTGGCAATGTGGCGGGCTCCCTCGGCGACTGGGCCGCCGCCCGTGACTGCTTCAGCCAGGCCGCCCTGGCCCGGCCCGGTTTCGCCATGGCTCGCTCCAGTGCGGCCCTGGCCGCCTTCCAGCAGGGGGACCTGCCGGAGGCGGAGCGGGAGCTGCGCAACCTGATTCGCCGCTATCCCCTGTTCGCCGATGCCCGGGCTGGCCTGACGGCCCTGCTCTGGAGCAAGGGGGCCCGGGGCGAAGCCGAGAGCCATTGGGCCGCCGCCTCCGGCCTCGATCCCCGCTATCGCCAGGGAGAATGGCTGCAGCAGATACGGCGTTGGCCCCCTGGGCCGATTCAGGCTCTCGACCAGTTCCTGCGCCTGGCCTCCTGAAGCCTCTCCGAGCCTGTCCATGATCCCGCCTATCGCCGCCGTTCCCGCCGCCACGCCGCCAGTCACACCGCCGCCGCCGCTGTGGCAGGAGCTGGGCTTGGACCAGACCCTGGCGCAGGCCTTGCCGGAACTGCTGTTGTTGCGGCGCCATCTGCATCGCCATCCCGAGCTCAGCGGCCATGAACAGCAGACCGCCGCCCTGGTGGCCGGCGAGCTGCGCCGCTGGGGCTGGCAGGTGCGCGAAGGCGTCGGCCGCACCGGGGTGCTGGCAGAGCTGGGCCCCGTGGATGCTCCCCTGGTGGCCCTGCGCTGCGACATGGATGCCCTGCCGATCGAAGAGCGCACCGGGCTGGATTACGCCTCCAGCCGCCAGGGGCTGATGCATGCCTGCGGCCACGACATCCACACCGCGGTGGGATTGGGGGTGGCCCAGTTGCTGGCCTCGGTGCCAGAGCGGCTCACAGCCCGGGTGCGGTTGATCTTTCAGCCCGCCGAGGAAACGGCCGAAGGGGCGGCCTGGATGAAGGCCGATGGCGCCATGGAAGGGGTGCAGGCTTTGTTCGGGGTGCATGTCTTCCCGAGCCTGGCGGTGGGCACGATCGGCGTGCGCTGTGGCAGCTTCACGGCGGCGGCCGGAGAGCTGGAGGTGGAGGTGCTCGGCGAAGGCGGCCATGGGGCCAGGCCCCACCAGAGCACCGATGCGATCTGGATCGCCGCCCGGGTGGTGAGCGGCTTGCAGGAGGCGATCAGCCGGCGGCTGGATGCCCTGCATCCGGTGGTGGTGAGTTTCGGGCGGATCGAGGGGGGCAAGGCTTTCAATGTGATCGCCGACCATGTGCGTCTGCTCGGCACCGTGCGCTGCCTCGATCTGGAACTGCACGCCCAGCTACCGGCTTGGATCGAGGAAACGGTCCAGGCCCTCTGCAGGGGCCATGGCGGTGAGGCCCGGGTGCGCTACCGCACGATTTCCCCGCCGGTGCACAACGATCCGGACCTCACCGTTCTGGTGGCCGAGGCGGCCACCGAGCTGCTGGGCCGCAGCCAGGTGCAGTGGCTGGAGCAGCCCTCGCTCGGCGCCGAGGATTTCGCCGAACTGCTGGAGGGCACCCGGGGCACGATGTTCCGGCTCGGGGTGGCGGGCCCGAATGGCTGCACGCCGCTGCACAGCAATGCCTTCAGCCCGGATGAGGGCTGCCTGGAGGTGGGGGTGAAGGTGCTCACCCTCAGCCTGTTGCGCTGGATGGACCACCCGGTGTGATCAAGGCAACCGAGCGCCCGTTCGATGCGGCGAAGGCCCAGGGTCTGGGGATGAGCCCCGCCTCCCGCCGGCGGGCCCTGCTGGCCCTGTCCTCGCCCCTGTTGATCCTGCTGGCACTGGTGGCCTTGCTGCACCGACCCGCCAGCGAGCGGGTGCAGGCTCTGCCGGCGCTGGGGATCGGCATCGGCCTGCTCGGCACCAGCTGGGTGCGCCGCCGCCGCCGCCGCCGCGAGTTGCTGCGCGCCCTGCGCGACGATGGCCACACTGCCGAAAGCGGCTGAACGCCGCGCCTGATGGATCCTTCTTCCCCCGCCCCCGATCTGGCCGCCCTGCGGGAGGCGATCATCTCCGGTGATCCCAGTCGGGCGATGCCGGCCCTGGTGGGTTTGCGCGGGCTGGCGGAGGAGCAGGCGACGCCACTGCTGTTGCTGGGCCTGGAGCAGACCACCTTCATGATCCGCTCGATCGCCTCGGCGGGGTTGGGGGTCAAGCGCAGCGAGGCCGGTTGGCAGGCGCTGGAGGCTGTGCTGACGGGCGATGAAGACGCCAATGTGCGCGCCGAGGCCGCCAATGCCCTGGCCAGCTACGGCGTCGAGCGTGCCTGGCCGCTGCTGCGCGCCGCCTTCGAGCACGATGACCAATGGCTGGTGCGTTGCAGCATCCTCTCCGCCTTGGCCGAGCAGCCCGCGATTGCGATGGCCTGGCTGCTGGAGCTGGGCCAGCTGGCGATCGCCGCTGGTGATGGCACGGTGCGGGTGGGTGGCGCCGAAGTGCTGGGTCGGCTGGTGCGGGAGGGTGATGGGCCGCTGGCGAGCCAGGCGCGGCAGCTGCTGCAGGGGTTGCAGGCCGATGGCGATCACCGGGTGGTGGCGGCGGCGCTCGATGGGCTTCAGGCCTGAGGGGCCCTGAAAACCGTATTGCTGTTGTGTTCTTGCTAGGTTTCGCAAGTCACTAGGGGTGCCCGGCGCTGGGTCAATCGACCACGGCGTCCTGGGCTGAGATCACACCCTCCGAACCTGATCCGGGTCATGCCGGCGCAGGGAAGTGGAAACGAACTCAGGCTGCGCCCCCGATCCGTTCGTGCCAATCGGCGCGGACCACCATTCTTCGCCTCCCCCGTCATGCGCAGTGCCTGGATTGAGAAGCGTCGCGGCACCGCGAACTATTCCCAGATGTATTACGCCCGCCAAGGCGTAGTGACTGAGGAGATGGCCTATGTGGCCAAACGGGAAAACCTGCCCGAATCATTGGTGATGGAGGAGGTGGCTCGGGGCCGCATGATCATCCCGGCCAATATCAATCACCTCAATTTAGAGCCGATGGCAATCGGCATCGCCAGTCGCTGCAAGGTGAACGCCAATATCGGCGCCTCCCCCAATGCTTCCGATCTCGATGAGGAGGTGGCCAAGCTGCGCCTAGCGGTGAAATACGGCGCCGATACGGTGATGGACCTCTCCACCGGTGGCGTCAATCTCGATGAAGTGCGCACGGCGATCATTAAGGCTTCACCGGTGCCGATCGGCACGGTGCCCGTCTACCAAGCGCTCGAGAGCGTGCACGGCTCCATCGAGAAGCTCGATGCGGACGATTTCCTGCACATCATTGAGAAGCACTGCCAGCAGGGCGTCGACTATCAAACGATTCATGCCGGCCTGCTGATTGAGCACCTGCCGCTGGTGAAGGGTCGCCTCACCGGCATCGTGAGCCGCGGTGGCGGGATCTTGGCCCAGTGGATGCTGTATCACCACAAGCAGAACCCCCTGTTCACCCATTTCGATGACATCATCGAAATCTTCAAGCGCTACGACTGCAGCTTCTCCCTTGGGGACTCCCTACGTCCGGGTTGCCAGCACGACGCCTCCGACGCCGCCCAGCTGGCGGAGCTCAAAACCCTGGGCCAGCTCACTCGTCGCGCCTGGGAGCACGACATCCAGGTGATGGTGGAGGGTCCGGGCCATGTGCCGATGGATCAGATCGAATTCAACGTTAAAAAGCAGATGGAGGAGTGCAGCGAGGCCCCCTTCTATGTGCTCGGCCCCCTCGTCACTGATATCGCCCCCGGCTACGACCACATCACCAGCGCCATCGGCGCGGCGATGGCCGGCTGGTACGGCACGGCGATGCTCTGCTATGTGACCCCCAAGGAGCACCTGGGCCTGCCCAATGCCGAAGATGTGCGTGAGGGCCTGATCGCCTACAAGATCGCCGCCCACGCAGCCGACATCGCCCGCCATCGCCCCGGTGCCCGCGATCGCGACGACGAACTCAGCCGTGCCCGCTACGCCTTCGACTGGAACAAGCAGTTCGATCTCTCGCTGGATCCTGAGCGCGCCCGCGAGTACCACGACGAAACCCTGCCTGCTGACATCTACAAACAGGCCGAGTTCTGCTCGATGTGCGGTCCGAAGCACTGCCCGATGCAAACCAAGATCACCGATGAGGACCTGGCGGGGCTGGAGCAGGTGTTGGCGGAGCAGAGAGATGCGGCCAGAATCTGACAAGTAGATAGGGATGGCAGTGAAGCAGCCGGGCTACCTGAGAGTTGTTGATCCAACCTCCGCTAGCAGATGTTCGGCTGACTTCACTGCGAGCTGACCTGTTCTTTTGGGCGTTTATTGGCGATTCAGGCACTGTTGTCCCTCCTTCGCCCGCGCAGGATTTGCCTGGGATCTCATTTAGCTGCTGGAAGAAACTGGCTACGTTTTAAGTGTTTGCTGGAAAAATCTCCTTCCGCAGCTCGGAATTGAGGGTTGCTGAATCTGGTTGATCCTAGGTGCCAACGCGAGCGTTGGCATGCTTCAATATCTTGTCGTGCTACGGATGGTGAGTGGTTGAGTATGCTCTCAAGGCTGTAGTATCTGACTGAAAAGCGAGGGGAAGTCGACGGGCGTTAGGGACTAGCTGGAATATCATTCATCAGGTCAAGATAAAGCTGGCGATGCCTCTGTGCACAATGTTCCGCTGTGAACGGTTCTTGCATCTGTTGTTGAAGTTGTTGATGTAGTGCATCATTGTTGATGCAGCTCTCAATTGTGTTGGCGAGTGAGAGCGGATTGGCGACTTCAAACTCAATTCCACCTTTGCCGCGAATTTTTTCAGAGATTCCGCCAATATTGCTGCCAATCACCGGACGCTTGAAATAGAATGATTCTTGAATGACTACCGGCGAATTCTCCCACCATATTGAGGGAAGGATTGTCCAGTCGCTATGAATCATGCGCGATTTCAGCTCGTCTTTGTTGTAGGAGCCTGCCATCAGCACCAAATCGCCGGCTTGCTCCAATAGATCGCCGAACGATTTTTGGAAATCCATGGGCTGCATTTCAAGGTTTGCACCATTGATGATGACGAGAAAATTAGTGACATCACTTTGTTTCAGCATTGCAACTGCTTTAAGTAATATCAGCAGCCCCTTGTATTGATTAATTTGGCCAAAAAAGCTGAAGCGATTCAGCGAATTTTTGCTTGCAAGCTTAGAGCGCTCGTGCTCATTCTCATTCTCTGATTGGTGGATGTCAATAGGAAGCCCGTTTTCAATGCATTCAAATCGTGGATGATTAATGCCACTTTGCTTGTATCGCTCCATCAGAAAATGGCTTGGCGATATCAGTTGATCCACGCCCTTAAGTGTTGTCGCAGCATAAGAAAGTCTTAGAAATATATTATTCTGATTTTTATCTGGAAAGCAGCTTAGGCAAGAGAGTGGGCTAGGCTCTTTGCACAGGCTGAGTCGTTTTGTGGTAACCATTTGACCATTATTCAGGCAGAGCGCAAGGTATTCATGCAGGGTGACAATGATTTTGGCTGTGGGCATTAACGTCTGCATTAATGGCAGGATGTCAATGCCAAAGTTAATAAAGTGATGAAGATGAATGATATCTGGCTGGACTTCGTCGAGGAGCCTTGCCAATGCAGGCTTGATTGCGGCAATGTCAATACTTTTGAGGTAAAAGTATTCGCATTGGGCGCCAATAATATACTCTCGGCCGTACTTGTCTGCCGACTGAAGTGCACCAAATGGAATAGCATCGTTAACGGTTGGGAAAGCGGCAAGAATCCAGCAGTCACAGTCAGGTAGATTTTTTATACTGTGAAAAAGTGAGAATGCAGCCGCTTCGGCTCCACCTTTGCTAAATCTCTCGTGACCATGAATGAGGTAAAGTATTCTCATGATTGAACAAAGCTGGTATTATCTTGAGTCATATTAGAGCTGACCAGCATGCTCTTTAGCCGTTCGATTGTCGATGCATGGTATTCGTGATGCGTGTATGCATTGAAGGCCACCAGCTTGAGTGCTTCTTGGTCATAATTAGAGTGCAGTACCATACTTTGTCGCTCTAAGTGATAAAATACAGCATCAAGGCAAACCGTGACACTGCGACCTATCTTGCGGACGCGTAGGCATAGGTCGCTATCTTCAAAGTCGCCACTGATATAATCAAGGCGGAAGCCATCAAGTTTGTCGAAGAGATCCTTGGAAATCAACAGACAAGCAGCCGTGGCTGCTTCCGTTTCGATCATGCCAGTTTGCAATTTTGAGTTTGAGATATGTTTGATATGTTTGTGGGGATGTTCGTTTAGCCAGCAACTTCCCAAAATGCCAGGCAGGTTTGAATCCTTGTAGAAAGTCATGCCGACATGTTGAATGTCATTGGAGGGATATAAGAGTTTGGCCCCGAGCACCCCTTTCTGGTTTGGCATGGATTGATAGCAGTCGATCAAGGTATCAATGGCGTCGTCATCTCTTGGGATGATGTCAGAGTTGAGCAGGAGTAAAGTGTCAGCTTTGGCGTATCGAGCGGCCATGTTGTTGGCACCTGCGTAACCCAGGTTGACGGGATTGATGACTATTTCAAATGGGATTTTATACAGCATCGAGCATTTTTCAGCGATTCTAAGCAGGGCTTGCTCCTGGTCTGGGTCGTCAAGACAGTAGACAATCTGATAATAGTGTTTGTTGTACTTGCGCCGCCTTTGGCTATAAAAGAACCAGTGGAGCTGGAACTCCATGAAGTCCAGCCTGCCATAAAGAGGGATCAATATTGAGATATCGGGCTTCAGGCTATTGGAGCCGAATGAGTGGTGTCTGGCTTCTTGCTGGCTGATGGTTTTAATTCTCTCTTTCCAAATCGCTTTAATTGCCTTAGCCGCTACGTAGTCGCGATGCTCCAGGTTGCTCCCTATGACCTGACTCACGACTTTGCGGGTATCGCTGAGTGTTAATTCCTGGATGCTCACATTGGAGAAGAGGCGAGTCAGTGTCGCTTCATTGCCAATGAGTACTTCCACCAAAGTGCCGTTATCCCAGGTTTTGGTGATTTCATCCGCTTCTTCAAGCAACAATGTGCATGTGAAGCTGGACTTAGAATTGGGACCTAGTCCGTATCGTTGTTCAATGCCTGCAAGGTCTGGGCGATGATAACGTTTCAGCAGTTGAGGGTGGGCCGTCAGCATGCGGGAATGATGAACAAGGCTGATGCTGATTGGAGAGTTGTGGGCGTTGATGTGCCATCCATTGATTACAATAACTTTCCCGTTGCCGTAAGCCATAACGGAGTCAATGGCACAGGCAAACTTCTCATAGTACTTGACGTTTGCGCATTTCCTTAGGCGTTTGAAAATGTTGCTTTGAATGCGATCGGCTCTGCCATGGCTGGAGACTTTGGCAAGTAAGTTGATTCTCCAATGGCAGCCGTGTGTAGACAATTTGATTATTTTTTGCGCTTTTGAAAGTAGCTTTTGTGCTGGCTTTCGCTGGCTATTGGCTAGCAGGTTGACGGCTTTGATGCAAATGCTTTCCATTAGTAAGGATCGCAACTGCCGGGATCCAGCCT
>CAIZOZ010000282.1 GCA_903934745.1 uncultured cyanobacterium | reverse complement strand
GAGTGACCGTGGAGACGAGAAGTGCAGCAATTCCGCTGCCTCTCGCAAAGGGATCCAGGGACTGCTTTTCCGCGCAGGCGATGGCTGTTGTGCCGTGAGCAACTTCAACTGTGCCGACAGTCTCGCGAGTTGATTCGTCAGCTGAGCCACCACGTGCTCCATGTCGCTGTGGTCTGGCCTCATGGCTCACCCCCTTGGCATCGACCGGGGGGCCACCAGCAGCCTGCTGCTTTCGGCCGTGGTGATCCAGGACCGCTGGCGGCCCGATGATGCGGCTCTGTCCATCAGCCCAGCTCCCGCACCACGTCAACAACGGCGGAGTTCCAGAGGATCTGGTAGCCGCTGTGCCCCTGGCGGCAATACGGCAGTGCCTCGCCCCACGGCCGGCCGGCATCGGTGAGCTCCCATTCCCCACGCTGGTTGCGGATCTGCAGCCCGCAGGCGGCGAGGTGCTGATTCGTGTCCTTGGCCTTCATGCCCAGCAACTGGCCCAGGCCCGTGGCATTGAGGGAGCAGATCGGCTCCTCCGTTGCCGGCAGTGCCCGTCGCAGGGATTCGGTCGCCAGGCCGGTGTTCTCCTGGATGCAGGTGAGCGTGGCGGCCATGGCGATGCCGCATTTCACGCCGGGAACCCGGGCTACGGCATCACCGATCAGCAGCAGGGCGCTGACGCGGTCCCGCTGGGCTGATGGCAGGGCGGCCGCAGCGTCGGGGATCGCGTAGCGCCCGGTGCGGCGGATAGCGGGCAACACCTCGTGGGTGACCCAGCGTTTGAAACGCCTGGCCTCCGGCTTGCGGCTGCCGAGCACCAGGTTGTAGAGGCCGGCCTCATTGACCGTGCTCATGGACTGCTCGCCCCCGGGGGTCTCGGTCAAACCGAGACCCTTTTCGTCGTCGTCGAGCCGGTTGAGCGTGTCGCTTGGATTCCGGATTGCCAGGCAAGCGCAGACATCGGCGGCCACAAACCAGGGTTCGCCTTGCTCATCGGTGATCACCCGGACCTGGCGGCCCTCGAACTGGAAGGGCGCCAGGGACGATTCGATGCTGTTCATTGGACCTGACGCGGTGTGACAGGGGTGGGTCCGTCGGCGGTCATGCCGGCCGCGGCAGTGATCAAGGTGCGAGAGGGTGCTGGGGACGGTGACAGTCGCGGCGGCACTGGCCCGGCGATCACCAGCAGGAGGGTGCTCAGCTGGAAAGCCAGGACCAGCAGCAGCAGCCGGTAGAGGTCCCGCAGGCCGCTCACATAGACGGTGGTGGTGGGCCGGCGGGTGCGGCAGAAAGCCGGTAGTTGGGGCTTGCCCCCCTGGGGGCGTCCGCCGCCAACACCGCCGCGGACACTGTGGAGGTGAGTCATCAGAAGGGGGCCTCGTCGTCGTCATCAATGGCCCAACCTGTAGTGCTTGCGGTCTCCGTGGCACTACCGGTGGTGTAGCCATCGAGCTCATCGAAACCATCGGTGGGGTCGACCTGCTCGTAGGGCACGAACTCGACGACCTGAACGGCACGCGGCTGGAAGGTCATGCCGCAG
>CAIZOZ010000281.1 GCA_903934745.1 uncultured cyanobacterium | reverse complement strand
GGATCAGGTGCTCATAGAAGCCCCGGGCCTGCTCGGATTCGGCATGCACCAACAGACCGCGACAGCCGATGGCTTCGCTGAGGCTGGCGACCCGGGTGATCACATCCAGCAGCAGGGCAGCACCGAGGCCCTGGCCTTCATGGCCTTCGTCCACCCCCAGGCGGGCGAGCAACGCCACAGGTTGGGGGTAGCGGCCGGCCCCACGGCGCACCCGCTCCGGCAGATCGGCGATCGCCACGCTCGCCATGCACCAGGCGTAATAGGCCACGACGTGGGGCTGATCCACCTCGGTCACCACAAAGACGCGGGTGGTGCCACTGCCGTGGGCCTGCTTGGCTAACTCCAACAGCCAGGCGGTCTGCTCCTCGGAGCGGCAGCGGAAGCCGGCGAGCTGGAGACGGGCCGCCAGCAGCACCGGCGGCTGATAGCGGCTCATGCCTGGGGGGCATCCGCCGCTGGATTCCCAAACGGCGAGGGCCGCTCCAGCAGATGCGCCAGCCCCGGCAGGCTGCGGGCCGGGCGGTTGTTGATCCGCTCCCATTCCTGCTTGCCGTCGGCATCGAGCACGAACTGCTCCCGGTCGGCCAGCACCCGCTGGGCCGCCAGGCGCCCCTGGGCGAGCAGGAAGGAACTGCGGTCGGTGCCGAGGGCAGCGGCGGCCCGATCCAGCAGGTTGCGGTCGTCTTCTGTGGCCCTGAGCTCAATTCGGCTGGTCTTGGCAGGCCCGCTTCCCTTGCCGCTCTGGGCACGGGCAGGCCGGGAAGCAGACGGGGATGCTGTCGGCTTGGCGCTGATCACGGCAACAAATCGACCGGAATGTACGGACAGTGTACGGCGCTGATTGAGAGAAAGGGCCGCAGCCCCCGCCACCCTCAAAAGGTCAGCCCCTCCAGGACCTGAGGATCCAGTGGCAGCGGCGGCTAAGCAGTAAAAGGCACCCACCTCACACAGTGCCGTCAGCCTTCCCGAATCCAGACTTGAGGGCACCTCGAAAAATTACCCATGCTGCCTTTGTAAGCTGCAGGCAAGCCAGTGGCTGCAATGCTTTTCGCGTTGCGTGACCCATTAAAGTCTTGATTTTTTGAGGTGCCCTTGACAACATCAACCTAACATGTGTAGCTTATGTAGAAGATGTTTGGTGAGCCGATGGCTGCGACCCTCGGGAAGAACAGGTCGGCAACAAATCTCGATCAATCGCCCGCCGCCGCAAACAATGGCGGCCTTGTCTTTTCGATCAAGTCAATAGCGCAGCGGGCCGCCATTGGCGTCGGCATCGCAGCAGCCGGCTCGATCTTCCTCGACGCAGGCCACTCCAATGCCCTGGTGTATAGGGAAACGTTTACAAGCAAAACATTCACTGGATTCAATTTTGGAGCCCGGGGAGTTGATCCTGCCACCATTGCCGGTCCTGGGGCCATCCTGCGCAAGGTATCTGTGAACGCCACCCTGAACGCCAGCGTTTCTAATACCTACGCCGATGATCTCACTTTCTACCTCGATATACCCCCGTTGGGCACGGCTGGCCGCCTGCAGATCGGTGGTTATTCAAGCCTATCCGCCACAACCAGGCTTAGCTGGCCTAATGGTGGATCCGACGCTCCCGGGACAACCGTAACTGGCTCATTCTTAGAGAGTGCCTGGAACCCTGGTGGCACCACTCCCATTGATCTCTACACCTACTTTTCGGCGGGCAATGGCATCTGGTTTGGCAATGGCTATGGAGCATCAGGCACATCCGGAACCTGGACCGGCTATCTGGAAATAGATTACGATCCTGTTAATCCTCCCAGTACTGCGGTCCCCGCCCCTCTGCCATTGGCGGGGGCAGCCGCTTCGTTCGCCTGGGCACGCACGCTGCGGCGGCGAATCCAGGAGGGCTCAAAGCGATGAAGTCCCATCACCTTGATCGCCACAGCCTCTCAGGCTGCTGGATCTTGTGGCACTGGCGTTGAGCACACCGGCATCGCGCTCCGCCTGGCATCCCCTGTACCGACAGGCACTGCTTCATTACCGACGCGGACAGATTGAAGCATCACTCGCTCTGCTCGAGCAGTTGCCACAGCAACAAATCCAGGAAGATCTTGATACGGTACTCCTGATCGGATTCAACCTGTTCCGATCCGTCCAGCTCGCACGTCTCTCTGATCATCTGCGCCGCCATCACGGCCTGGCCGATCAGCCTGAAATGCAATTGTTGCGGGCCAGACTCTGGCGAGCGCAGGGTGATCTGGAGGAAGCCGCCAGCCTGCTGCAGCTACTGCGCACTGGCTCGGATGCCGGCCGTGTGAGGCGCCAGGCCTCATTTGAGCTCGCTGCCATTGAAGATCAGCGCCGGAACTATGCAACGGCCTGGGCGATCGCCGCCGAAGAGCATCAGCGCTCCACCCTTCCCTATTCCATTGAACTGCAGGAGCAGTCCCTGCGTCTGACAGCAGAATCCGCTCGCCGATCCGGCCCCGCCCTGATCCGTCAGGCCTCACGCCGGGTGGAGCAGACCGCGTTTCTGATGGGTCTGCCCCGCAGCGGCACCTCGCTGCTGGAGCAGATGCTCGATCAGCACGGAAGAGTCAGCGGCATCGGCGAAACCGCATTTCCCGGCCGGATGGCCGATGCCATCGCTGCCGAGGAACGGGGCTGGCCATCCGGAGCACAACGGGTGCCCATCTCCTGCCTGAATGGCTTGCAGGATGCCTACAACGAGTTTGTTCGCCTCGAGCTGGAAGTACCGCTGGATCACTGGTCGGTTGATAAAACCGTCTTCCCGATGACGCAGCCGCTGGCGATTGCCTGTGTGTTGCCAGGCGCCACCATGATTCGGATGATCCGAGATCCATTCGATACGCTCGTCAGTATTTTTCTAGCCAATATGGAACCCTCCTGGGGATGGACCGGCTCAGTGGAATCGATCCTGCGCATGATTTACAGCGAACGCATGTTTGTACCCATTATTCTGGAGTCTCTGGAGATTCCACACCTGCAGGTGGAATATGAATCGCTGGTGAAGCAGCCCCGCCCCGTTCTCACAACCGTGCTTAAGACCATGGGTTTGCCACTGGAGGAGGCCTGCCTGCATCCCGAGCGGAATCAGCGCGTCGTGATGACCCTCAGCCACGATCAAGTACGCCAGGCGATCCATGCCGACTCGATCGGACGCTGGCAGAACTATGCGGAATTCCTGCCGAAAGCACTGTTCGCTGACGCTGCCGATACCTGCCCCTGAATCCCTTCAGGACAAGCTCCATCGCCCTCAGCCGCCACCTGCTGCCGCAACTGCTCAATCGAAATCTGCGCCTCCAGTTCTTCCTCCAGCTCGGCATCGATTTCATCGATGCGCTGCAGGCAGCGCTGCAGCACCGGCAGCATTTCCTCTTCCAGCAGGGCGATTTCTTCCTCGCCGTAGGGATGTTCAATCCAGCTGCGCCGCAGCGGCTGATTGACATGACAGCGCAGGATGTGCTCGATGCAACTCAGGCTGGATTCCAGCAGCAGGAATGGATCCTGCTCAGGCGAGCAATACGTAG
>CAIZOZ010000280.1 GCA_903934745.1 uncultured cyanobacterium | reverse complement strand
CGACGTTTCTGGCGGCTGTGGCGCGGCTTGAAGCGTGAGCAGGTCCGGCTGCGGCATTCGAGCGTTCTAGGGGTCAAGCGCGGCCCAGGTCAGGCCAGGTAGGGTCGGCACCGGGGCGAAGCTGAGCAGGGCGAGGGTCAACTGGTGGCTGCCGTAGGGCCAGTGCTGGCGCGATGGCCTGGTCAGCTCAGCGATCGATCAGCGGGACCAATTGCTGCAGGGTGTCGCCCTTCTGCAGCGACAGGAGCAGGCCGGTGCCCGTGCAGTCCTGGGCCTCCAGTGTTTCGGACCGCAGCCGCAGGCTGCGGCTGTCGGTGTTGTCCAGGCGCACGCCGACCACGCCACCGCGTTCTGCACGCAGATCCACGAGGCGATCGCCCCGTTCCAGGAAGCGCAGACCGATCTGGCCGAGGTCTCCGCGTTCGCAGGGTCGGAGGCTGTCGACGCGCAGGCGTTTGAGCTGGCCTTGGCGGCTGGCCAGCAGCACGCTGCCATCAGCGCCCACCCCGGCCGCACCCACCACCGTTTCGCCAGGGAGCAGCCGCAGCAGGATCGGACCCTGAGCTGTGCGGCCCATCACCGGCAGATTGGTTTCATTCACCGCCAGCCGCAGCAGCCGACCGGTGCTGCTGGCCACCACCAGCTCTTCGCCGTCGCGGCAGGTCACCACCCGCTGCAGCTCCACGCCTTCTTTGAGTTTGAGCACGGTGGCGGCGCGGCCGGAAAGTTCCTGGAACTCCTCCAGCGGCAGGCGCTTGAAGCGGCCATCGCTGCTGAGCAGGCCGAGGCTGGTGTGGCTGCCGTCGCTGGGCAGGGGCAGCACCTGGATCAAGCGGGCCTCGTTGAGGCTTTCCGGCAGGAATTTATCCAGCCCGCCCTGTTGCTGGCCGGCAAATTCCCAGCGCAGCAACGCCACCCGGCCATCGGCGCTGAAGGCCAGCAGGCCAGGCTGGGCGCTGATCGGCAGGATCAGTTGGGCCGGTGGCGCTTGCTCGGCCAGCTCGGCGGCTTCATCCAGATGGAGCCGGCCCAGCATCTGCGGCGTGACGATCTTGACGGCGCCATCGGCCAGGATCAACAGGCGACTGTCGGGAGCCAGGGCCTTAAAGGCCTGCTGGCGCTGCAGTTCGGTGTTGGGCCTGACGGCCGCTGCCCGCTGGGCCACCAGCAGGTCGCCGCCTTCCACCAGGCGGGTGCGGCGTGGGGTGTTGTAGCGCTTCTTCAGTTGCCTGAGCTCGGCCACCAGGGTGTCCAGCAGGGTGGAGCGATCGTGCAGCAGATGGCTTAACCGGCTGCGCTCGACTTTGAGCTCCTCGGCCTCCTTGCGCAGGCTCTCCTGCTCGAGTCCGGTGAGCCGCCGCAGGGGCATCGCCAGCACGGCATCCGCCTGGCGTTCGCTCAGATCCAGGTGCACCTGCAGGCTGGCCTTGGCAGTGGCCGCATCGGGGGCGGCGGTGATCATCGCGATCACGTCTCGCAGCGCATCGAGGGCTTTGGTGAGGCCTTCGACCACCTCCAGGCGTTCTTCGCAGCGGCGCAGCGCATGGGTGGTGCGCCGGATCATGGTCAGTTCCCGGTAATCCAGGAATTCCTGGAGCAGGCGCCGCAGGCTCAGCTGCACCGGCTGGCCATGCACCAGGGCAAGCAGAATCGCCCCGAAGTTGCTCTGCAGGGCGGTGCGACGCTGCAGCTCCGCCAAGACGGTTTCGGCATTGGCATCCCGGCGAACTTCGACCACGACACGCATGCCTTCGCGGTCGCTTTCGTCGCGGATGTCGGCGATGCCACCGATTTTTCCGTCGTTCACCTGTTCCGCCAGCTTTTCGATCCAGCCCGCCTTGCTGAGCTGATAGGGGAGTTCGGTGATCACCACGGCACCGCGTCGATGGCGTCCCTTGCCGGGTTGCACTTCTTCGATGTGGGCGACGCCCCGCATCGGGATGCTGCCCCGTCCGCTCAGGTAGGTGTCGCGCACGCCGGCGCCGATCAACACTTCACCGCCGGTGGGGAAATCGGGGCCGGGAACCAGCTCCAGCAGTTTTTCGTCGCTGAGATCGGGTTTGCGGATCAGGGCAATCAGCGCATCCACCACTTCGCCGAGGTTGTGGGGCGGAATGCTGGTGGCCATGCCCACGGCAATGCCGGTGCAGCCATTCAGCAACAGAAAGGGCAGCTGGGCCGGCAGCACCGTCGGCTCCTGCTGGGAGCCGTCGAAGTTGGCGGCGAAATCAACGGTGTCATTGCCGATCTCCGCCAGCATCCCCTCGTGGGCGATCGGTGCCAGACGGGTTTCGGTGTACCGCATCGCCGCCGGCGGATCGTCATCGACGGAGCCGAAGTTGCCGTGGCCATCGAGCAGCGGATGGCGGCTGGCGAAGGTCTGCACCAGTCGCACCAAGGCGTCGTAGACCGCCTGGTCGCCGTGGGGGTGGTACTTACCGAGCACATCGCCCACCACCCGGGCGCACTTGCGGTAGGGGCGGTCGGGGGTGAGCCCGAGCTCGTGCATCGCGAACAGGATGCGCCGCTGCACCGGTTTGAGACCGTCGCGCACATCCGGCAGGGCCCGGCCCACGATCACGCTCATGGCGTATTCGAGGTAGGAGCGCTGCATCTCCAGATGGAGGGCGATCGGCTCGATCCGTGCTGCTGGGCGCTCCTCGGCCATCCGGTGCTGGGGTCTGGGGGCTGAAGACGGGGCTCAGCCTACAGATCATGATCCGACCTCAGCAGCGATCAGGTGCGTTCAGGGGCTTTCGTCGTCCTTCTCGTGACCATTGGCATTGGCCAAGGCCCGTTCAACGCTGGCTTTGAGTTCGGGCCGAGCCAGCAGGAGCCTGGTGGTGGCCCGCAGTTTCACGCCCCAGAGCTGTTCTTTCTGGTAGGCGTCATGGACGTAGTTGGGATCTTCGTTGAGGGCAGTCTCTGCCAGCTGCAGCGCTTCGCTGCGGTTCTGAGGGTTGCCGTCGAACAGGGCGGAGGCCAGGGCCAGGGAGGTTTCGGCTGCATCAGGCTTGATCTTGAGCACCCGTCGCCAGCGTGCGATTGCCTCTTTGGGGCGATCCAGTTCGAACAGCACCAGCCCCTGGTTGTTCACCGCTTCCCAGAAATCGCTGCGCAGTCCAGAGGCCTTTTCAAAGGCGGTCAGGGCTTCCGTCGGTCGGCCCAGCAGCAGATTGGCGTTGCCCAGATCGAAGTAGGCACCTGAATTGCGGCTATCGAGTTGCAGGCCGCGGCGCAGCAGGTCGAGGGCCTCGGCTGGTTTGCCATTGCGCAGTGCCAGGGAACCCTCCGCAAACCAGATGCCGGCGTTGGTGGGATCCAGCCGTTTGGCCCGATCCAGGGCCACCAAAGCTTTGCTGCTGTTGTTGCTGCGCAACAGCGCTTCTGCCAGCAGCACCCAGCTGCGGGGATCGTCGGGCAGCAGTTGCACCGAAAGTTCGGCTAATCGGGCCGCATCTTCGGCCTGACCGAGGCGCAGCAGCCGCGCCGCTGCCTGGGCAATGCCGAGACCCGTCGCTTCAAGCTCCTTGGTTTGCGGTAGATAGACGTAGGGAACCAGGGCCCGGGCCGGCGGGATCGCGCCCAACACCAAGAAGCCAGCGATTGGCAGGGAGGCGAGGAACTGCCACCGGCGCAGGCCCATGGGATCACAAGGAATTCGACCCAGCCTAGGGACTGGTCTCGGTTTCACCCAGATTCGACAGCCGGGAGGCTGCGGCGATGTTGCGGCGCCACATCCAGGGTCGGATGCGTCGCAGGGCCGAAGCCCGCAGCCGCTCGTCCCATTCCTGATCGCTCCAGCCGAGGGCCTCTTCACCGCGCAGATCCAGCAGCCAGGGTCGGGGCTGCATGTCGGGATCCTCGGAGCTCTGCAGTGCGGCGCCGTTCCAGGGACACACGTCCTGACAGATGTCACAGCCGGCCACCCAGCCCTGCAGTTCCCTGGCCAGGTCCGCCGGCAAACTGGGATCGCGATTCTCGATCGTGTGGAAGGCGATGCAGCGCCGGGCATCCACCACAAAGGGTTCGCGGATGGCCGCGGTCGGGCAGGCATCGATGCAGCGGCTGCAGCGGCCGCAGCGGCTGTCGCTGGGCTGATCCGCCGGTAGGTCGAGGTTGGTGAGCAGATGGCCGAGCAGCAGCCAGGAGCCGCGTTGGCGGTGAATCAGGTTGCCGTGTTTGCCGATCCAGCCCAGGCCTGCCTCCTCTGCCCAGGCCTTGTCCAGCAACGGCGCACTGTCCACACAGGCGCGCCAGGTCGTGCCCGGCACCCGTTGCTCCAGCCAGCGACCCAGCTGGCGCAAACGGCGCTCGATCACCCGGTGGTAGTCCCGCCCCCAGCCGTAGCGGGCCACCTTGAGGCTGCCCGGTTCGCGCCTGTGGTGCACGTAATAGGACAGGCCCACCGCCAGCAGGCTGCGCACACCGGGCAGCAGCCGTTCGATCTGCCGCCGGCGGGGATCCTCCATCCAGGCCATCGAGCCGTGATGGCCCGCCGCCAGCCAGCGGTCCAGGGCGGCATTGCGCAGCTGCAGGCGATCACTGCCGGCGGCAGAGGCGATTCCCACCGGGTCGAAACCCAGTCGCCTGGCTTCGTGTTTGAGGGCCTCGGCCAGATCGCCGCCGGCTGGGCTGGGTTGGGGCTGGTTCATCGCTGATCGGTAGAGTCGGGAGCCGCTGGATCAGATCGTGTGACTGCCACCTCACCTAGCCGTTTCAGCCCGCTCTTGCGCTGGATGGGCATCACCCTGGTGGCGCTGCTGCTGCTGCAGATGCTGGCGGTGCTCACGCTCTGGGACTGGAACCAGGAGCCGTTCCGCCAGCTGGTGGTGGAACGGCTCATCAACCAGTCGCCGATGGCGCTGGTGGGTCTGGTGCTGATGTATCTCTCCTCCCGCCTTGAGGATGATTCCGAGAAGCGCACCCCGGTGCTCTGGACGGTCTGCATCATCAGTGGGCTGCTGGCCGTTGTGCTCACGGCTTCTCTGCCGGTGGCCATTGGCGGTGACCAGATCATGCAGCAGCAGTCGGATCAGCAGCTGGCCGGCAAGAAGGGGCAACTGGAGATGGCCCGCCAGCAAAGCCAGGATCCGGCCCTGGTGCAGCAGCTGATCAAGCAGGCTGAGGCCTCCGGCCAGGTGCCCGCCAACGCTTCTGATGCTCAGAAAAACCAGTCGGCCAGAGCGTTCATCGATCGCCAGCTCGATCAGATGGAAGCCCAGTTCAAGCAGGCTGAGCAGGCCTCCAAGGTGAGTCTCAGCCAGCGCCGCTTTGCTGGTTCGGGTGGTGCTGTGGTGCTGATCATTGCCTTCACGATCCTCTGCCTCGGCAGCGTGCTCTGAACAATCCTGCGCGGCCGCTCCGGCGCACCACCGGCTGGTTAGCGTCAGGGTGTTCGATCCGAACTCCCCCCAGACCCCCTTGGTGACCTCCAGCCCCCGTACTGATCAGCCGCTGGGCGATCGCCTTCAGCAGGATCTCAAGAATGATCTGATTGCTGGTCTGCTGGTGGTGATTCCGCTGGCTACCACAATCTGGCTGGCCACCACAGTGAGTCGGTTTGTGCTGGCCTTTCTCACCTCAATTCCGAAGCAGTTCAATCCATTTAATACTCTCAATCCCCTGCTTCAGGAGCTGATCAACCTTGGGGTCGGCCTGCTGGTGCCCCTGCTGGGCATTCTGTTAATTGGCCTGATGGCACGCAACATCGTCGGTCGCTGGTTGCTGGAATTCGGCGAGGGAACTCTGCTGCGCATTCCCCTGGCCGGTTCGGTGTACAAGACGCTGAAGCAACTGCTCGAAACCTTTCTGCAGGGAAGTGGCGGCAATCGCTTTCGTCGGGTGGTGCTGGTGGAGTATCCCCGTGAGGGTCTCTATGCCGTTGGCTTTGTCACTGGCACGATCAGCAGCGCCGTTCAGGCTGATTTCCAGGAGTCGATGTTGAGTGTGTTCATCCCCATGGCCCCCAACCCCACCACCGGTTGGTATGCGGTGGTGCCCGAGCGCCTCGTCAAGGACATCGATCTCAGCGTCGAAGACGCCTTCCGTACGATCATTTCAGCCGGCATCGTCAGTCCGGACGAACGTGAGCCCAACCCGTCCAATCGCAGCTTCTCCAGTCTCCTGGCCCAGTTGCGTGCACCCCAGCTTTCCTGATGCAGAGCCGTACTCTTGCCCGCGAATTGGCCCTGCTGATGCTTGGCCAAGTCAATGATCGAGGCCCGGCGGCCAATGCTGCCGGCACGGCCGCCCTAGCGGAGGGTTCGCTCGAAGGCCTGTTGCAGCAGGCTCTCACCAGCCTCAGTCAGCATGTGCGCGATGCCCTCGATCGCTCGGCCGAGGATCTGCAGCAGGCCCAGCAGGAGCTGCTGGACAGCGAACTGCAGGAGGAAGGTCAGGCCCAATTGCCGCGGGTGCGTCAGCATCTGCAGACGGGACTCAGCCATGCCGAGCAGGCCCTCAACCGCCTCTCCGCCAGCCTCGAGCTGCCGCGTTTGCTGCTGCTGGCCGATCTGGAGGAGGTGCGCCGCGGTGCGATTTCCCGGGCTCGGGCGGTGTTGCGCGATCGCGAACAGATTGATGAACGCCTGGATCGGGTGATGGAGGGCTGGCGGCTCACCCGCCTGCCCCGCATCGATCGCGACATCCTGCGCCTGGCGGCGGTGGATCTGGAGAGCTTTGCTACGCCGCCGGCGGTCGCCTGCAACGAGGCGGTCGAGTTGGCCAATCGCTACAGCGATGAGCAGGGCCGGCGCATGATCAATGGCGTCCTGCGACGCTTCACCTCGGCAACGGTATAGCGCTCCATGGTGTTCGACTGGTTCAAACGTGCGGTGGCGCCCCAGAGCCCTCCGGCTGTCTCGCCGCCAACAGCCGCCGAGCCGTCGGCCGCCGGTGAGCCCACTCCTGCGCCGTCGCCTGAAGGTTCTGTTCCTGCGGCGGGATCGGCGCCGTTCAGCCCCAGCTCTGGCTTCACTGGCGCCGAGTTGAGCAGCGCCGATCAGGCTGTCGCTGAATCCGTTCCGGCTGAATCCGTCCCAGTAGAAGCAGTTCCAGCAGAAGCAGTTCCAGTAGAAGCAGTGGCAACCGGCGCTGAAGCCACGGCGACTGCTTCGGCGGAGCCGGCTCCCGGCGCATCGCCAGGGTCCCAGGTTGCCGCTGCTGTTGATGACGCCGCCGTCGTCGCTCACCAGCCTCCGGCCGTTGGCGCCGTGGATCAGGACGCCCTCGACTGGGCTCGCCAGGCCTATGCCCGCCTCAAGGCCCAGCAGGAGGCGACCCGCGCGACGCCTGTCCCCGAGCCGATTCCGAGCCCTCCAGCCAGCAGCCCAGCGTTCGCTGAATCCTTGCCCCCGGCTGCGTTGCCGCTGGCAGTTGAGTCAACGGCTGCTGCTGAGCGCAGGGCTGTTGCTGAGTCAGTGGCTGCTACCGAGTCCGTGGCGGTTGCAGATCAACAGGTTGGTGGCCAGCCATGGGCTGTTGCCGAGCCCACGGCTGTTGCCCAGCCCACGGCTGTTGCCCAGCCCCCGGCTGTGGCTGAGCCGACGGTTGCAACCCAGGAAACAGCGGCTGTCCAGTGCCTCGATGTCCCTGCCGGCGAGACGGCGGCTGGCGAACCGCCAACGCCGTTGCCGGCCGTGGTGCTGCCTGAGCAGTCCCCGCCTGCGATCGCTGCCGCCCCCATCGGCCTGTCGTTGCTGGAGCAGGCTGCCGCCCAGCGTCAGCAACGGCTGCAGCAGCTCACGGCGGCGGCCCCGGTTTCGGAGCGTGAGCTTTCACCCGAGGCCGTCGCCCCGCCTGTCCCGGCTCCAGCCTTGGCGCAGAGCGAACCCCAACTGGGCGAGTTCGACGACACCTTCACCTGGTCGGCGGAAGTGCTGGCGGCCCAGGGTCGCCAGGTCGAGGAGATGTCGCTCGAGGAGATCGACTGGCTCGGCCGGTTGCGCCGCGGCCTGGAGAAGACCCGCCGCGGCTTCGTCACCCAGCTGCTCGAGAACCTCGGCGACGATCCCCTCACCCCGGAGGTGATCGACGACCTCGAGACCACCCTGTTGCGGGCCGATGTGGGTGTGCAGGCCACCGATCAGGTGCTGGAGGCCTTGCGCCGCCGCCTGAACGAGGAGGTGGTGGATCCGGCCGAAGGCCTGCGTTTTCTCAAGGAGCAGCTGCGCGGGCTGTTGGAGGCGCCGATCGCGGCCAGCGCCGCGCCGCTGCTGGCACCCCAGAAGGATCGCCTCAATATCTGGCTGCTGGTGGGGGTCAACGGCGTCGGCAAAACCACCACCCTCGGCAAGTTGGCCAATCTGGCCGTGCGCAGTGGCTACAGCTGCCTGATCGCCGCCGCCGACACCTTCCGAGCGGCGGCCGTGGAGCAGGTGAGCATCTGGGGCGAGCGCAGCGGTGTGCCGGTGATTTCCAATCCCAGTGCCAATGCCGATCCGGCTGCTGTCGTTTACGACGCCATCGGTGCGGCCAGGGCCAAGGGCACGGAGCTGGTGCTGGTGGATACGGCCGGTCGGCTGCAGACCAAACACAACCTGATGGAGGAGCTCACCAAGGTGCGGCGCATCATCGACAAGCTGGCCCCCGAGGCGGTGGTGGAGTCGCTGCTGGTGCTCGATGCCAGCCAGGGCCAGAACGGCCTGCGCCAGGCCATGGCTTTCGCCAGCGCCGCTGGTCTCACCGGCGTGGTGATCACCAAGCTCGATGGCAGTGCCCGCGGTGGCGTGGCCCTGGCCGTGGCCTCGGAGGCCAGGTTGCCGATCCGCTTCATCGGTGCCGGTGAAGGCATCCGCGATCTGCGCCCGTTCAATAGCTTTGAGTTCATCGAGGCGCTGCTGGCCCGTTAAGGGTGAGCGGCGGTCCTTGCTCCGGTTCCCACGCGGTTCTGTCACCTGGCGGAGCTTGGCTTTCCATCCGGGCGTGGTCCTGTGTCCGTTCGGGTAGGCGGAAAGGCAGGGTGTCGATGGGTTCGACGCTTCCCTGGAGTCCGCAAGGGAAGGACTGGCTTGTAAATAGCCACTGCCGATGGCTGGATCTGTTGACGATACCTGCACATCTCCAGGGGATCAGGGTTGTGATACCTGGAAGAGTCTTGGGTTCAATTGATTGGAAGCCGGGCTGTTGGCGCTGATCGCAAACGTTCAGGATCTGCTGGGGGAGTGTGTTGTATTCCGAGGCAAGAGACGACCGAATTGCGTTTTTCGCTTGATAGTGCGTTTTCTGGCGCCTTTGCCTGGCCATTTTTATCTAGTGACTTATGTTTGCTTGTCCGCAGTCACTGGCTATGCGGTCGATGTCATTCGGTCTTGCCGACAGTGCCACCATGCTTCCCTTCATCAAGCTGCCGGGAGCCTCCCTCGCCTCGTCGAGCACGGTTGATTTTGGTGGTGTTGTCGGCACGTTTCTGCCCCTTGACGTTCATCGCTGGGATCATCCGGAGCACGGGCAACCGTTCGTTAATTATTCCGGTTGCATTCGTCTTGGTGAGCTCACCCTGCTGGCCACCCTGGGCTCCGCTATCCACGGGGAGGTGGAACAGAGGTGCGAGGCTCAGCTGGTGCTGCCTTATCTGGCAGGTGTCAATATCTTCACGATTGAACGTCAGACCTATACCTTTCGCTCCTCCTGTCTCTTCATTCCGGCCGCTCGCACCCGCTTTCAGCTGCAGTGCAGCCAGTGTTCGGGGATCATCATCAGTTTTCCCCCCGAATCGCTTCTGCCGGTGGCCAACGCCATCGGCGGTCCCGGTTTTGATTCCCTCTCCCTGCAGGTGGCCCTCCAGCAACCTGCCGTGCTCAGTCGCCAGAGCGATCCCCGTCGCAATCGGCTGAGCGATCTGCTGATGGAAACCATGGCCTATGCCGAGCGCTGCATGGCCATCGCCGGAGCCGTCAATCCGATGCTGTGTCTCGATGATCTGATCCGCCGATTGATCGTGATGCTGCTGGTGCCCGACCTCCTGGATCCATCGCAGGAGTCAGAACCGAGGTCCGAGCCCTTTGTCCATCAGGCCCTGCTCGAATGGCTGTTGGCCCATCTGCACGAACCGATCAGTCTTTCGGACATGGAGCAACGGAGCGGTTACAGCCGTCGTTCGCTGCAGTACGCCTTCAAGCGGCACTTCGGCTGTGGCCCGATGCAGTGGCTGCGGCAACAGCGTCTGGCCAGAGCCAAGGCCCTGCTGGAGAAGCCCGGCAGTCATCGCAGCCTGCTGGCGGTGTCCGCGGCCTGCGGCTACCTCTCCCAGGCTTCCTTCAGCAGGGATTTTCAGGCTCGCTATGGCGAACGTCCTTCCCGGGTGCTGCGGCGGAACCGGGATCACAGCCGGTTGCAGGGCCTGGGGGAGGAGCCAGCCCTCTCGTAAGGCTCCGGCTCCTCGCTGAGGCTGGTCGGATTGCGGCCCCCGGCCCGCTGGTTTTGTGTTCCCGTGGGGGCGGCCATCCCCCGTTGGCGTTGCTGGCTCTGCCGGGCCGGGCTGTGCCGGGCGGTGGGGTAGATCAACCCGACGAATCGGAGGATCGCTGCTACCTTTCGAGTCCCTCGCGGCCGCTCCTTGGGCAGCCAGCCGCCCAGCCGCCCCCCGGGTCCGATCACCACGGCGGCCGCCGCTGGGCCCGCCGCTGGGTCCGCTTCCGGACCGGCTCCAGGACCTTTCGTCTCCGGCCCTGCTGCGGCTCCGAGCGGGCCAGTCGCTGGTGAAGCGCCCCCTGCCCTCCCCGGATCAGCAGCCCGCGCCGATGGGTTTCCTTCCGCTCCAGCCGTTGCGCCCCAGGTGCTGGCGGCTTCGGTGCGGCAGCTGCTCGACAGCCTCAATCATGAGCAGCGCCGCAACCAGGAGCTGTTGGCCTCGTTGGCCTTCGCCTTGCGCAGTTTCACCAACCTCAGTCGCTTCCTGGAGCTGGTGCCCCTGGTCACCTCCCGTCTGGTGGAGGCCGAAGGCAGCGTCCTGGTGGTGTTTCATCCCGATGGCCGCCTCTGGCGCGACCATCTGCAGGCCACCCCCGGCGAGCACTCCGCCGAGCTGCTGCGGCGGCTGCTCGCCATTCCCGACAGCCAGTTGCAGGCCCAGTCTGGCGATGAGGCGGTGGCGGCCTTGCTTGATCCGCTGATCCGGCGGCTGCTGGCGCCTGCCGAAGTGTTCGCCACCTCCGTGGTGGCCCGCAGTTGTCAGCGCGGTCGCCTCTATGTGTACAGCGGTCGGCGTGGCTACAGCTGGAGCGAGGTGCACCGCCGCCATCTGCAGCTGGTGGCCGACCTCACCGGGGTGGCCCTGGAAAACGAGTTGCTGCAGCAGGACATGCGGCACCACGAACGGCTCGATCGCCAGCTCAGCATCGGCGCCGAGATCCAGGCCCAGCTGCTGCCGGATCACTGCCCGGTGATTGAGGGGGTGGAGCTGGCGGCCCGTTGCCGGCCCGCTGATCAGGTGGGTGGCGACTACTACGACTTCATTCCGGTGCGCCCCGATCTGATCGGTCGTCGTCGCGAGCAGGGTCAGTGGGCTGTGGTGATGGGGGATGTGATGGGCAAAGGGGTGCCCGCTGGCCTGTTGATGACCCTGCTGCGCGGCATGTTGCGGGCGGAAGTGCTGAGCGGCCTGCCCCCGGATCGCATCCTGCAGGATCTCAATCGCCTCGCCCAGGAGGATCTTGCCCATTCCTGCCGTTTTGTCACGTTGTTCTATTCCGATTACAACCCCGTCAGCCGTCGGTTGCGCTATGCGAATGCGGCCCACAATCCGCCCCTGATCTGGCGGCGCCAGCAGGCCCGAGTCGATCGCCTCGATGCCCCGGGATTGCTGATCGGTCTGCAGAGCGAAGCGGAGTATGGCTGGGCTGAGCTGGTGCTGGAGCCTGGCGATGTGGTGCTCTATTACACCGACGGCGTCACCGAGGCCTCCGGTTTCAATGGTGAGCGCTTTGATGAGGAGCGGCTGGTGCGCGCATTTCAGGGCGCCTGCCGCTCCGGTCTCAGTGCCCAGGCCCTGCTGGATCAGTTGTTCGTGCGTCTGGATCGGTTTGTCGGTGCCGATCACCGGCTCGAGGACGATGCCTCGCTGGTGGTGCTCAAGGTGCGGGAGGAGGAGGTGATGCTGCCGTCTCTCCCCGGACTCTGAGGTCGGCTGCCAAGCTGAGTCGCTCCGCGAGGCCCGTGATGGCAGCCGAATCCACGCCTCCCTCCCCTTCGAACTCCGGGGTGACCGGTGGTGCGGCCGGGGGCTGGAGCGACCGCTTCGAGCAGGGCCTGCATCCGGCGATCGAGCGCTTCAATGCCTCGATCGGCTTCGACATCACGCTGCTGCAGGAGGATCTCGATGGTTCGATCGCCCATGCCCGCATGCTCGGTCGCTGTGGCGTGATCACGGAGCAGGAGGCGGACCGGCTGATCGAGGGGCTCGAAATGATCCGCCAGGAAGCCGCTGCCGGAGCCTTTCAGCCCACGATCGAGGCGGAGGATGTGCATTTCGCTGTCGAGCGGCGGCTGATCGAGCTGTTGGGGTCTCTTGGCAAGAAGTTGCACACCGGCCGCAGCCGCAACGATCAGGTCGGCACCGATCTGCGCCTGTGGCTGCGGCGCCGCATCGATCAAATCGAGCAGGCCCTGTTGCGTTTCGAGCGAGCCCTGCTCGCCCAGGCCGAAGCCCACGCCGACACCTTGATTCCCGGCTACACCCATCTGCAGCGGGCCCAGCCGATCTGCCTGGCCCATCATCTGCTCGCCTACATCGAAATGGCGGAACGGGACCGCTCGCGTCTGGCCGATGTGCGCCGTCGGGTCGATATCTGTCCGCTGGGGGCGGCCGCCCTGGCTGGCACGCCGGTGCCGATCGATCGGCGCCAGACGGCCGAGGCGCTCGGCTTCGCCAGCCTTTATGCCAATTCCCTTGATGCCGTCAGTGATCGGGATTTCGCCGTGGAGTTCATGGCCGCGGCCAGCTTGGTGCTGGTGCATCTCAGCCGGCTCAGTGAGGAGGTGATTCTCTGGGCCAGCGAGGAGTTTGGCTTCATTGCCCTCACCGACCGCTGTGCCACCGGCAGCAGCCTGATGCCCCAGAAAAAGAACCCCGATGTGCCGGAGCTGGTGCGTGGCAAGAGCGGCCGGGTGTTCGGCCATCTGATGGGTCTGCTGACGATGATCAAGGGATTGCCCCTGGCCTACAACAAGGATTTCCAGGAGGACAAGGAGGCGCTGTTCGACGGCGTGCGCACCTGCCTGGATTGCCTGGAGGCGATGGCGATCCTGTTTGAGGAAGGGCTGGTGTTCCGGCCCGAGCGACTGGAGCGGGCGGTGGAATCTGATTTCTCCAATGCCACCGATGTGGCCGACTACCTGGTGGCCAGGGATGTGCCGTTCCGCGAGGCCTATCAGCTGGTCGGTGGCCTGGTGAAGGGCTGCCTGCAGGAGGGGATCCTGCTCAGGGATCTGCCGCTGGAGCGCTGGCAGCAGCTCCATCCCGCCTTCGAGGCCGACATCCATGCCGCCATTGCGCCTCGCCAGGTGGTCCGGGCCCGGCGCAGTGAGGGTGGCACCGGCTTCGAGCAGGTGGGGCAGCAGTTGGCCCTGGCCCGCTTGCGGCTCGGCCAAGGATCGTCAGCGACTTCGGAACAATGTGGACAGGCGGTTTAACCTGGCGACGTGTGTGACGTTCCGGCGTCACGCGGGCCCTCACGGTTCAAGCCCATTCCCGGTCATCAGGTCAGTTCAGTGAGTATTTTTGTCGGCAATCTGCCCTTCCGCGCTGAGCAGGAAGACATCCGCGAGCTTTTCGCCCCCTTTGGAGAGGTGGCGAACTGCTCCCTGCCCCTGGAGCGGGACACCGGTCGCAAGCGCGGCTTCGCCTTCGTCGAGATGGCGGATCCAGAGCTGGAAACCAAGGCCATCGATGCCCTGCAGGGGGTTGAGTTGATGGGTCGTTCCCTGCGCATCAACAAGGCCGAACCCCGCAGCGCTGGCGGCGGCGCTGCGGGTGGTGGCGGTGCTCGCCGCGGCAGCTATGCCGGCGGTGGTGGCTATGGCGCTGGTGCTGGAGCCGGTGGCGGCTACGGCGGCGGAGCTGGCGGCGGCGGTTATGCCGGAGCCGGTGGCGGCGAGCGTGGTTCCGGAGCCCGGGGCTGGGAAGATCGCAGCTACGGCGGTGGTGATCGCGGTGGCGACAGCTTTGATGCGGGTCGTGCCCGCCGTCGCCGCAGCAGTGGTGGCGGCGGTGATTTCGGCGGCGGCGGCGATTATCCCGGCGCCGAGGTCTGAGCGCCAAGGGGTCGCCCCCGTCGTTGGCCGCTGATCAGGGCAAGGGGCTCAGTGCCCCCGTTCCTCCAGCTGGCGGGCTGCTGTTTCCAGCACCTCCGCGCCGGCGTCGGGCGCTGCCGCTGCCCGGCTCAGGGCAGCGCGCCAAGGGCGGGCACCGTTGACCCCTTCCACCACATGCACCAGATGGCGGGCGATCGGCCAGAGCCGGCCGCCTGAGCTGCACCAGCGCTCGGCATGGGGCACCAGGCCTCGTACCACGCTGGAGGCCCGGATCGGATCGGCCGCAGGTGCCGCGAAGATGTCCCCATCCACCGCTGCCCAGCGCAGTGGATGGTGGTAGGCCGCCCGACCCACCATCACTCCATCGAGCTGCTCCAGCTGCTGCCGGCACTGGTTCAGCTGCTCGAGGCCGCCGTTGAGTTCGATCATCAGGCTGGGGCGGTCGCGTTTGAGCTGCTGCACCAGATCCCAGCGCAGCGGCGGGATGGTGCGGTTCTGTTTTGGATCGAGGCCCGCCAGCCAGGCCTTGCGGGCATGCACGGCGAAGCGCTGGGCGCCGGAGCCGGCCACCGTATCCACAAAGGTCAGCAGCTCCTCGTAGGAATCCTGGTTGTCGATGCCGATGCGGTGCTTCACCGTCACCGGTAGGGGTGAGGCGGCGGCCATGGCTTCGACACAGCGGGCCACCTGCTCGGGAACCGCCATCAGGCAGGCGCCGAAGCGGCCTTGCTGCACTTTCTCGCTGGGGCAGCCCACGTTGAGATTCACCTCGTCATAGCCCCAGTCGGCGGCGAGCCGGGTGGCCTGGGCCAGCAGGGCCGGATCGTCGCCGCCCAGTTGCAGGGCCAGGGGCCGCTCGATCGGCGCGAAGCCCAGCAGTCGCTCCAGGCGCTGTTGGCGCTCGCCCAGGCGGCTGCTGCCGCCGTCCTGGCTGATGTGATGCAGGGCCCGGGCCACCACCATCTCGGTGTACAGCAGGCAGTGGCGGCTGATCTGGCGCATCAGCACCCGGAAGTGCCGATCGGTGCAGTCCAGCATGGGCGCCACACTGAAGCGATAGTTCTGCTGCATCGCCCCATGCTGCCTAGCCATGTGTCCCTGGTGGTTGCCGGTGGGGGGCCAGCGGGATTCATGGCGGCGATCACAGCGGCGGAGGGGTTGCGGCTGCAGGCTGCCGCGTCGCCAGCGGTGTTGGTGCTGGAGGCCACCCCGGAGCCCCTGCACAAGGTGCTGATCAGTGGTGGCGGCCGCTGCAATGTCACCCATGCCTGCTGGGATCCCCTGGCGTTGGTGGCCTATTACCCCCGCGGCGGCCGGGCCTTGCGGGGCCCCTTCTCCCGTTTCGCCACGGCCGAGACGGTGGCCTGGTTCGAGCGGCGCGGGCTGGCTCTGGTGGAGGAAGCCGATGGCCGCCTGTTTCCCCGCAGTCAGCGCTCCGTCTCGGTGGTGGACACGCTGCGCCGCGAAGCGGCTCGGGCGGGGGTTGGGCTGCTCACCGGTGAAGCGCTGCAGGCGGCGGTGGCACGGCCGGGCGGCGGTTTTGAGTTGCGCCTGCGCTCAGGGGCGCTGCTGCGGGCCGATCGGCTGCTGCTGGCCACCGGCAGCCATCCCAGTGGCCATCGCCTGGCGGTGGGCCTGGGCCACACGGTGGTGCCGCCGGTTCCTTCGTTGTTCACCCTGCGCCTGGCCGACCATCCCCTCGCCGATCTGGCCGGAGTGGTGATGGATCCGGTCGGGCTTGAGCTGACCCTGGCCGGAACCGCGTCGCGCCGCCAACGCCAGAGTGGGCCGCTGTTGATCACCCATTGGGGCCTGAGTGGGCCCACCGTGCTGCGCCTCACGGCCTTTGCCGCCCGCGATCTGAAGCAGGCCGGCTATCGGGGCGAGCTGCGGGTCGACTGGAGCGGCGGCCGCAGCCAGCTGCAGTTGCAGGAGCTGTTGGCCGAGTTGCGCCGCGACCAGGCCCGCAAACAACTGAGCAATGCTCGCCCCTGGCCGGAGCTGAGCCGCCGGCTCTGGCTGCATCTGCTGGATCGGCTGGGGGTCGATGCCGAACTGCGCTGGGCCGATCTCGGCCGCCGCCCCCAGGAGGCCCTGATTGAGGCCTTGCGGGCCAGCCGCTACCAGGTCTCCGGCCGGGGTCCCTTCGGCGAGGAGTTCGTCACCGCCGGTGGGATTGCCCTCGGCGAGGTGAACCTGGCCACGATGGAGAGCCGCCGCCAGAGCGGCTTATACCTGGCCGGCGAGATTCTCGATGTTGATGGGGTGACGGGCGGCTTCAACTTTCAGCATTGCTGGAGCTCTGGCTGGTTGGCGGGTCAGGCGATTGCTGCCGCTGGCCCGTGAAGGCCTCGCCAACAGCCTTCAGCGGATGTGCTCAAACACGGAGAACATCGGCAGATACATGGCTAAGAGCACTGAACCGACGATGATGCCCACCAACACGATCATCACCGGCTCCAACATCGAGGTCATCGCCTTCACCGTGGCGGCCACTTCGTCTTCATAAAAATCGGCCACTTTGGAGAGCATCGCATCCATTTCGCCGGTCTCTTCGCCGATCGCCATCATGCTGATCGCCATGTCTGGAAAGACTCTTTTCGCTTCCAGAGCCGCACTGAGCGGTACCCCCTCGCTCACTTCGTTGCGTGAGGAGCTGATGGCATCGCCAATGGTTGAATTCGAGGTGATATCGCGCACGATTTCCAGCGACATCAGGATCGGTACACCGGCCTTGGACAGGCAGCTGAGCGTGCGGCAGAACTGGGCTGTGGCCGTCTTCTGGATCAGGTCTCCGAACAGGGGGACCTTGAGCGACAGAGCATCGATGGAGCGCCGGCCGGTTGGGGTGGCGTAGTAGCGGGCGGCCATATAGGCGCCGACACCGATGCCCCCAACCAGGAAGAAGGAGAAGGAGGAGCGCAATAATTTGCTCAGATCGAGCATCAGTTGGGTGAACAGGGGCAGCTTGGCTCCCAATTGCTCGAAGATGGTGGAGAAGGTGGGGATCAGGAAGATCGTCATCCCCAGAAACACCGCGATCGCGATCACCAGCACGGTGATTGGATAGCCCAGAGCCCCTTTGATCTGGTTCTGCAGTTTGGCGTTGTCCTCCAGCAGGATGGCCAGTCGTTTCAGGGTTTCATCGAGCACACCACCGGCTTCGCCGGCTTCCACCAGGGCGATGGTGAGGTTGTCGAACACCTGGGGCCAGCGCCGCATCGCGTTGCCCAGGCTTTCCCCCTGATTCACCTCCTGGGTCATCCTGGTCAGCGCCTTGCGGAACAGGGTGGAGCGCTGCTGGGTGCGCATCAGATCAAGGCTGCGCAGGATCGGTACCCCCGCATCCACTAGGGCCGAGAGTTTGCTGGCGAACAGGGCCTTCTCGCGAATGCTGATACCGCCTTCGATCAGGTTGCGGAAATCAAAACCCGCTCCGGTTGGCTTTGCTGCTGCCTCCTTGCGCACCAAGGTGTTGGCGAGAATGCCGCGTCGTCGCAATTCCCGCCTGGCGCTGGCTGGATTGTCGGCCTGAATGGTGAGCTCGCGTTTCCGGCCGGAGTTGGTGGTGTAAGTGACGAAAAACGCTGTCATGGCTCAGACCTGATCCAGCAGGCGGCTCAGTTCATCGGGTTTGGTCGTTTTCTCCATCGCTTCCCCTCGCGAAACCTTGCCGGCCTTGATCAGGTTGGCCAGCGAGCGCTCCAGGGTCTGCATGCCCTGGTTGGCTCCGGTTTGGATCTGGGAATAGATCTGGGCCGTTTTGCCCTCGCGGATCAGGTTGGCGATGGCCGGAGTGTTGATCAGGATTTCCTGGGCCATGACGCGGCCGAAGGAGCCGCTGCTGGGGTGATTGCTCTTGCAGAGTGTCTGGGAAAACACGGCCAGCAGGCTGGAACTGAGCTGCACGCGAATCTGAGTCTGTTGGCCGCCGGGGAAGACGTCCACCATGCGGTCGACAGTCTGGGCGGCAGAACTGGTATGCAGCGTGCCAAACACCAGGTGACCGGTTTCGGCGGCGGTGATCGCCAGCTGGATGGTTTCGAGATCGCGCATCTCCCCGACAAGAATCACATCGGGATCTTCGCGCAGGGCAGCCCGCAAGGCATTGGCGAAGCTGCGGGTGTCCTCGCTGACCTCACGCTGGTGGATGAGACTCTTGTCGTTGCGGTAGGTGAACTCGATCGGATCTTCGATAGTGAGAATATGTTCGGAGCGGCTGTGGTTGATGTGATCCAGCAAGGAGGCCAGGGTGGTGGTTTTACCTGATCCCGTCGGGCCCGTAACCAGCACCAGGCCCTTGGGCTTGCGACTGATTTCTTCAACAATCGGCGGCATCCCCAGCTTTTCGATGGGTGGAATCGAGTTGCCAAGGGCACGGAGGCAGGCCGCATAGGTGCCGCGTTGTCGGTAGACATTCACCCGGAAGCGGGCAACGTCCTTGAGGCCATAGGAGCAGTCCAGATCCCAGTTCTGTTCCAGAATCTTGCGCTGGGAGTTGTTGAGAAGCGAGAAGATCAGCCGGTTACATTGGTCTTCGCTGAGTTTCATGTCTTGCAGCATGGGCCGCAGCTGACCATTGAAGCGTCCATAGGGTGGTTGGCCGCAGGCGAGATGTAGGTCACTGCCACCGCCATTCACCAGTTCAATCATCAGGTCTTCAATCTGAAGATCCACAGGATTCTCCCCTTCAGCTCTGTTCGTGCATCATCTTTACTTTAGCCAAGTCAAGGCTGCGATCCACGGGTTCAGCGGCGTACCCGCAGGCAGTAGGGGCACTCAAGCCATTCGTCCTGTAGTCCGGCACCACATCCTTTGCAGGTGAGGGTGGTCAGGGCTCGGGCCCGCCGTTCCGATTCGAGGCCCGTGTCGGTGAGCAGCATCCGTTCGACCTCGTCGAGGGTGGTCAGGCCCTGACGCACCAGATCAAGGCCGTAGCCCAGCAGGGTCTTCATGCCTGCTTCGAGGGCCAGGCGACGCAGGTCTTCGGTGTTGCCCCGCTTGGCCACGGCCGAGGAAAGCGCCTCGTTCATGCGCAGGATTTCGTAGACCCCAACCCGTCCCGCATAGCCCCGGCCCTGGCAATGGGTGCATTCCGGTTCATCACTGTTGTGGCTGCTGATGGCCTTGAAGAAGCTGATGCTGTTCTCGTCGGTGGCCACCAGGCCGAAGCGCGCCAGTTCCTCGTTGTCGGGGTGATAGGCCACCCGGCAATGACTGCAGAGGCGTCGCAGCAGCCGCTGGGAGATCACGCCGAGCAGGGAGGCGCTTACCAGGAAGGGTTCCACCCCCATCTCATCCAGTCGGGCGAAGGCGCTGGCGGCGTCGTTGCAGTGCAGCGTCGTGAGCACCAGGTGACCCGTCAGGGCGGCCTCGATGGCGGTGCGGGCGGTTTCCAGGTCGCGGGTTTCGCCCACGAGCAGCACATCCGGATCCTGCCGCATGAAGGCGCGCAGGGCGGTGCTGAAGTCGTAGCCCTTTTCCCGGTTCACCTGGGTCTGGGTGATCCCTTTGAGGCTGTACTCGATCGGATCTTCCACCGTCGAGATGTTGATGCTGGGATCGTTGCGCTCCGAGAGCAGCGCATAGAGGGTGGTGGACTTTCCCGATCCGGTGGGGCCGGTCACCAGGATCATGCCGAAGGGTTTGGAGCCCATTTCGCGCAGGGTTTCGCGTGAGATGGGGTCGGTGATCAGGTTGTCGAGGCCGAGCTGGGTGGCGCCGCTGTCCAGCAGGCGCAGCACCACCTTCTCGCCGTGGCGACTGGGCAGGGTGCTGACGCGGAAGTCCATGGTGCGCCCGCGGAAATTGCGGCGGATCCGTCCGTCCTGGGGCAGGCGCCGTTCGGCGATGTCCAGGTCGGCCATGATCTTGAAGCGGGAGGTCACCGCTGGGGTGAGCGTTTTCGGCAGGGTGTCGACGTTGCGCAGCACGCCGTCCTGGCGAAAGCGGATCAGTAGGCCGTCCTCCTGGGGCTCCACATGGATGTCACTGGCGGAGCTGGTGAGGGCTTCGATCAGGATGCGGTCCACCAGGCTCATCACCGGTGAGAGTCCGGTGGATCTGCTGCTGGCCTCGAGATCTTCGGATCCCGAATCGGGTTCGGCCTGGGGGGCGTTGCCTTGCCCTAGCTCAAGATCGCTGAACAGGGACGGACGTTTCAGATCCTGATGGTTGACCCCCGGGGTCGCGATGTCTGGATGCATGGTCGCTGCCGGCGTCGAGAGCTGGAATCGGGTTGTGGTTCTGGGCCTGTGGTCTGGCAGGTCGGGCCTGGATATTCAGGGGTGGGGTTCAGCGCGGCAGGGAGGTATGGGGGTTCAACGGCTGGTGGGGCCGCTTGGCGCCAGGGCCCAATCCCCCAGGTCCACCGATCAGGTTCACCCAATGGAGTGGAGACCTTTCGGATTCCTGAATCCTGGCCAGGGAACGCCATCCATGGGGAGGCTCGCTACAAATCCGCCGCAGCTTCTCTTCCCAGAGGTGCGGGCTTCCGCCGCTTGTGGGAGGAGGGCCTGGCGCTTCAACATGGCCCCATTCGAATTTGGTGCGACCGGCATGAGCGGCGACAACCCCCAGGGCAGCGACACCCCCTTCGAAGGCGACGATCCCAGCGCGGCCGGGGCCGAGGCCAGGTCTGAGGTGGAGGCTGGAGTCACTGCCAACGATCCAGCCAGCAGCGAGGCTGCTGCCGCCGCGGCGGCAGGCTCCGGCGGCCAGGAGGGGGCCTCGCTCAGCGAAGGCGAGCGTCTCCAGCTGCTGGAACTCAAGTTGGCCGCTCTGCAGAGCGAGAATGAGTCGCTGCGGGGGCAGTACATGCGGATTGCCGCCGACTTCGACAACTTCCGCAAGCGCCAGAGCCGCGATCAGGACGACCTGCGCCTGCAGATCACCTGTTCCACCCTCGGCGAGATCCTGCCGGTGGTGGACAACTTCGAGCGGGCCCGGCAGCAGCTCAAGCCTGAGCACGAGGAGGCCCAGACTCTGCACGGCAGTTATCAGGGTCTCTACCGCCAGCTGGTGGATGTGTTCAAGCAGCTCGGGGTTTCGTCGATGCGGGTGGAGGGAGAACCCTTCGACCCCAATCTGCATGAGGCGGTGCTGCGGGAGCCCAGCCAGAATCACCCTGAAGATGTGGTGATCGAGGAGCTCCAGCGCGGCTACCACCTCAATGGTCGGGTGCTGCGCCATGCCCTGGTGAAGGTTTCGATGGGTCCTGGGCCATCCGGTTCGGCGGCCGCTCCGGCTGCGGGTTCCAGCGAGGAGCAGGGCGGCTGATGGCCGACTACTACGACCTGCTGGGTGTTGCCAGGGATGTCGATGCCGATAGCCTCAAGCGGGCCTATCGCCGATTGGCGCGTCAATACCACCCCGACATCAACAAGGAGGCCGGGGCTGAGGACAAGTTCAAGGAGATCGGCCGCGCCTACGAGGTGCTCAGTGATCCCCAGACCCGCGCCCGCTACGACCAGTTCGGCGAAGCTGGTCTCGGTGGCGGTGGCGGTTCGCCGGACATGGGCGACATGGGCGGGTTCGCCGACCTGTTCGAGACCTTCTTCAGTGGCTTCGGTGGCGGTGGCGGTGGCGCCGCCGCCGGTGGACGCCGCCGCAGTGGTCCCCGCCAGGGCGATGATCTGCGCCTCGATCTCAACCTCGATTTCCGTGATGCGGTGTTCGGGGTGGAGAAAGAAGTGCAGCTGCGCCACCTGGAAACCTGCGGCACCTGCAAGGGTTCAGGGGCCAAGGAGGGCAGTGGACCCACCACCTGTGGCACCTGCAGTGGTGCTGGTCAGGTGCGGCGTGCCACCCGCACACCCTTCGGCAGCTTCACCCAGGTGGCTCCCTGCCCCACCTGCGAGGGCAGCGGTCAGGTGATCGCCGATCCCTGCGGCAGCTGCAACGGCGCTGGTCTGCAGCAGGTGTCCAAGACGCTGCGCATCAACATTCCTGCCGGGGTCGACTCCGGCTCTCGGCTGCGAGTGGCCTCCGAAGGCAATGCGGGCCCGCGGGGTGGGCCAGCGGGTGATCTGTATGTCTTCCTGAGTGTCAAGTCCCATCCCACCCTGCGCCGGGATGGCATCACGATCCATTCGGAGATTCCGCTCAGTTACCTCCAGGCCATCCTCGGCGACACCATTGAGGTGGAGACCGTCGATGGGCCCGAGCCCCTCGAGATTCCCGCCGGCACCCAGCCCGGCACCCTGCTCACCCTCAAGAACAAGGGGGTGCCGCGGCTGGGCAATCCGGTGGCCCGGGGCAACCATCAGTTCACGATCAAGGTGCAGCTACCGACGCGGCTCAGTGGTGATGAGCGGGCGCTGCTGGAGCAGCTGGCCGGTCATCACAGCAGCAAGGGTCAGCGGGCGCACCACAAGAGCGGCCTGTTCGGCGGGCTGTTCGGCAAGGGATGAGCAACCCTGCGCCGCCGCGGCTCGATCTGCGCGGTACCCCCTGTCCGCTCAACTTCATCCGCAGTCGCCTGGCGCTGGAAAAGCTTGCCCCAGGCGATCGGCTGGAGATCTTGCTCGATCGCGGTGAACCGGAGCAGATGGTGGTCGAGGGTCTGCGCCGCGAGGGTCACGCTGTGCAGGTGAGTCCCCTGGCTGCCGCGGCCGTCCAGCTGCAGGTCTGCCGCGATCGGGGGCTTGCCGTTGATCACAGCGGGCCGCCGGCTTGAACGATGTTGCGGCGGCGGCCGCCCAGCCGTTGGATCAGTGTCCTGGCCAGGTGATGGCCCTGGAGGCCAATTACTGCCGGGTGGTTCTCGACCAACCAGGGCCAGGTGGGGTTGGCCAGCTGCTCTGCACCCGTCGTACCCGCCTGGGCAAGAGCGGCCAACGCATCTGCGTCGGCGATCGTGTGGGCGTTGATGGCATTGATTGGCCCGCTGGCCGCGGCGCCGTGGCGTCGCTTGAGCCCCGCCACGGCCTGCTGGAGCGGCCCGCCGTGGCCAATGTGCAGCGGGTGGTGGTGGTGGTGGCCCTGGCCGAACCGGCGATCGATCCCCTCCAGCTCACCCGTTTTCTGCTCACCGCCGAGTGCACCGGTTGTGCGGTTCAGCTGGTGTTCAGCAAGGCCGATCTGGTCGCTGCGCGTGAGGTGCGGGGTTGGTGTGAGCGGGTGGCGGGCTGGGGGTATTCGGCCCTGGCCGTTTCCAACCAGCTCGGCTCTGACGAGCTCCTGGCCCTGCGGCAGACCCTGAGCTTGCCAGGCATTGCGGTGGTGTGCGGCCCTTCTGGAGTGGGTAAAAGCAGCCTGCTCAATGCTCTGGCCCCGGATCTGGGCCTGCGGGTGGGGTCCGTGTCCGGACGTCTGCGGCGGGGGCGTCACACCACCCGCCATGTGGAGTTGTTCTCCCTGGGGCCCCGGCTGGCTGGCGCCGAACCCTCGCTGGTGGCGGATTCACCGGGTTTCAATCGGCCCGAGCTGCCCCAGGATCCGGCCCTGTTGGCTGGCCTGTTTCCGGAGCTGAGATCCCGGCTGGAGCAGGGCGGCTGCCGCTACAGCAACTGCAGGCACCTGGGTGAAGACGGTTGCGCGGTCGGGGTTGACTGGGATCGCCATGGGCTCTATCGCCAGTGCCTGGCCGAAATCGAGGCCCTGTGGCAGGCCCGATCCAGCCGCGGCAAAGAGGCGGGGCTCAGGCAGCGGGGAGATCGGCTTGAGCCGCTGCTGGATCCGTCGCTGCGCCGCCGCTCCCGTCGCAGCACCCGCCAGCATGATCTCGATGAGGCCCGGGAGGATCAGGAGCCCGGTTCCGATCAGCCGTCTGGCCAGCCCCTGGCGGGCGGACTCAGCAAGCGAGAGGGCTGAAACGGGGCTGGATCCAGGGCCGGTGCAGAGCGCGCCAAGGCCCCGACAGGCCCCGACATTCAGCCTCCCAGGCCGGGCAGGTTGAGATCGAGGCCGCCAGTGAGCACTTCCATCCGCTCCCGCATCGTGCCGGTGGAGAGCTCGTAGGCGTTGCGCAGAGCTTCGAGGATGGCGGCTTCGGCCGCTTCGCTGCTGCCGTTCAGCAGTTCGGCGGCCACTTCCACCCGCAGGGGTTGTTGATTGCCGGAGAGCCAGATGCTGACCAGGCCATCGGCACTTTTGCCCTCCAGCTCCATGGCATCGAGCTCCTCCTGCAGTTTCTGAGCGTCCTGCTGGATCTGCTGGGCCTTGCGGAAGGCTTCGGTGAGCTGACCGAAGTTGGGGAGACCGAAGCCAGCCATGCCGCTGTCGTGGAGTGCTGGCGCAGGCTAGGGCCCCGGCCGCAGGACATCGAGCCCCTCGAAACCGAGGCGCTTCACTTCGGTGTGCAGGGTGATGCCGTGTTCGCGGTGCACCCGCTCCTGCACCAGCAGGATCAGGGCGTCGATGTCGCTGGCCTGGGCGTTGCCGGTGTTGACGATGAAGTTGGCATGCAGCGCTGACACCTGGGCGCCGCCGACACTCAGCCCCTTGAGCCCCAGGGCTTCAATCAATTGGCCGGCCTTGCGGGGCTCGGGGTTGCGGAAAACAGAGCCGCAGCTGGGTTGCTGATAGGGCTGGGTGCTGGTGCGGCTGTGCAGGTTGGCGCTGGTGCGGGCGGTGATCTCGGCCGGGTCGTGGCCGGCCGCCAGCCGGAAGCGGGCCGAGAGCACCACCAGGGGCTCCGCCTGCAGCCGGCTGTGCCGGTAGGCGAAGTCCAGGTCCCGCGCCTCGAGGCTGAAGGGTTGATCGGGCCGGCTCGGGTCCAGCAGACGCACCGAATGCAGCCAGTCCGCCGTGCAGCCGCCCTGGGCGCCGGCATTCATCACCACCGCGCCACCCACGGTGCCGGGGATGCCCACGGCCCATTCCAGGCCGTGTAAACCGGCCTTGGCCGCTTTGCGGGCCAGGGTGGGAATCGGTTCGCCGGCTTCCGCCTCCACCCAGCCGTCCTGACTGTCGCTGTGACTGCCCTGCAGCCGTCGATTGCAAAGGGTGAGGCCGGCGAGGCCGCCATCGGCGATCAGCAGGTTGGAGCCGGCACCGATGCAGCGCCAGGGCAGGCCGGCGCTGGTGGCCCAGGCGGCGAGTCGGATCAGCTCCGCCTGGCTGCCGGGTTCGGCGAACCATTCGGCGGGGCCGCCCACTTTCCAGGTGGTGAACCCCTGAAGGCAGACGCTCCGCCGCACCCCGATGGGCTGGGTTGTGGGCTGGGCCGCCATTCAGGCCGCCAGGGCCATGGGCCGATCGCCCAGGGCTTCCAGGCGCTCCCAGAGGCCATTGACGTCGCCGGCCCCCATGGCCAGCACCAGGTCGCCAGGACTGCTGCTGGCAGCGATCTGGCGGGCGAGATGGTCGAGGTTCTGGGCTTCCAGCACCTCCAGATCGGGTGCCAGCGCGCGCACGGCCTGGGCCAGGGCGGCGCTGGAGATGCCGGCGATCGGGGCCTCGCCGGCGCTGTAGAGGGGAGCGACGAACAGCAGATCGGCCTGGGTCAGAGCCGCGGCAAAGCCTTGCAGGAACTGGGCGGTGCGGCTGTAGCGATGGGGCTGGAACACGGCCACCAGGCGCTGGGGGGGCTTGGGCAGGGGGCTACGACCGCTGCTCACCATCAAGCGCGCCATGCTCAAGGTGGCGGCCACTTCACTGGGATGGTGGGCGTAGTCATCCACCACGATGCGCCCCTGCCAGATGCCGCGGCAGTCGAAGCGGCGGCCAGGGGGACGCAACTGGGAGAGGGCCTGCTGCAGGGCGGCGAAGGGCACCCCCTCAAGGCGGCAGGCGGCGATGGCAGCCAGGGCGTTGCTGAGGTTGTGGCGACCCGGCAGGGGCAGGCTGAGGCTGCCCAGCAGGAGGCCGTCTTCGTAGTAGTCGGCGAGGGTGCCGTCGCCCCGTTCCTCCTGGGCGATGGCGGCGAAGTTCACGCCGTCGGCGGCCTCGGTGGACCACCAGCTGTCGGCCTTGAAGTGCTGCCGCAGCACCGGGCAGTCGCGGTTGGCCAGCAGGCGGCCGGAGCCGTCGGCGAAGCGCTGCAGGGTGTGGATCAGGGCGTCGAGATTCGGGTAGTGATCGGTGTGATCGAGCTCGATGTTGGTGAGAATGCCCAGCTTGGCCTTGAATTTCACCAGGGAGCCGTCCGATTCATCGGCTTCGGCCACCAGCAGGGGACCTTCGCCATGGCGACCATTGCTGGCGAAGGCGGGCACGATGCCGCCGATCACGGCGGTGGGGTCCTGGTCGGTGGCTTCCAGCAGGGTGGCGATCAGGGTGCTGGTGGTGGTTTTGCCGTGGCTGCCGGCGACGGCAATCGAGGGCTGGGCGTTGATCAGGTCGGCGAGCACGTCGGAGCGATGCACCACCGCCAGGCCGAGCCGCCGCGCTTCGATCAACTCGCCATTGGTGTCGGGAACGGCGGAGCTGATCACCACCAGGGGGGCGGCGCCGGCGGTCTGGACCGCCCGGATCGTGGCGGCCGTCTGCTCGTGAAAAACGCGCACACCCTTGAGTTTCAGGGCTTCCACCACCGGGGTGCAGCGGGGATCGGAACCGCTGACGCTGTAGCCCCGGGTCGCCAGGATCCCAGCCAGAGCGGACATACCGATGCCTCCGACGCCAATGAAATGGACCGGTTGGAGGCGATCGAGCATCGGGACTTTCGGGGGCGACTCCTGACCCAGTGAAAATAGGGCTGGACGGTCCATCGGTGCTTTACGAGTTGCGTCGCTTTGGCCGCCAGCACCCTCTGTCCCAGGCCCTGCGGCAGGCCTGGGCCGGGATTTCTGTATGATTTGCGGCCGAATCACCCTTGCTAGCGGATCTCGCCGCTTCACGCCATGACCTTGAAAGTTGCGATCAATGGATTCGGTCGGATCGGTCGTAATTTCATGCGTTGCTGGCTGAGTCGCGGAGCCAACACCGGCCTCGAGGTGGTGGGTCTGAACGACACCTCCGATCCCCGCACCAACGCCCACCTGCTCCAGTACGACACCATGCTGGGCCACATCCGCGATGCGGAGGTGAGCCACACCGAGGACACGATCGTTGTCAATGGCAAGCACATCAAGTGCTTCTCCGATCGCAACCCGCTCAACCTCCCCTGGAAGGAGTGGGGCGTCGACCTGGTGATCGAGGCCACCGGCGTCTTCATCGATCAGAAAGGTGCCGGCAAGCACCTTGAGGCCGGAGCCCGCAAGGTGTTGATCACGGCCCCCGGCAAAGGCGAGGGTGTGGGCACCTTCGTGGTGGGCGTCAACGCAGACCAATACCGCCACGACGATTTCGACATCATCAGCAATGCCAGCTGCACCACCAACTGCATGGCGCCCCTGGTGAAAGTGCTGGATCAATCCCTCGGGATCGTGAAGGGCATGATGACCACCACCCACAGCTATACGGGTGACCAGCGCATCCTTGATGCCTCCCACCGTGACCTGCGCCGCGCCCGCGCCGCTGCCGTGAACATCGTGCCCACCTCCACCGGTGCGGCCACCGCTGTGGCCCTGGTGTACCCGCCGATGAAGGGCAAGCTCAATGGCATCGCCCTGCGGGTGCCCACCCCCAACGTGTCGGTGGTGGACATGGTTCTTGAGGTGGCCCGTGATACCACCCGCGAGGAGGTGAACAGCATCTTCAAGGCTGCCTCCGAGAACGGCATGAAGGGCATCATCAAGTACTGCGATCTGCCCTTGGTGTCCACCGACCACGCCGGCACGGATGAGTCCACAATTGTGGATGCCGATCTCACCCTGGTGCTGGACGGCAACATGGTGAAAGTGATCTCCTGGTACGACAACGAGTGGGGCTACAGCCAGCGCGTCGTTGATCTGGCCGAAGTGGTGGCGAAGAACTGGAAGTGATCTTCGGTGGGGCCTGAGCCCTGGCTTTGGCTGGGGCCCCGGGTCATGCCGTCAGGGTTCCGCCGTCAGCCCAGGGCCGCCGAACAGGCGGCCTTTTTGTATGGAGAGCACCGCTCTTGATGGGGAGCCCACAGGAGCCGAAGAAGCACGGCACGGGGCAACGGCCTGCTGGCCATGGCGGGGTTGGCTCACTCGGGGTGAGGTTGTCCAGGGGTTCAGCGCAACGCCGGCGGGATCGGGCCATGGAGCTGGCGGTGGCAGCCCGCCAGCCGGGCGCAGGGCGGAGCTTTCCTCATCTGGTGCGCCCCCTCGCCCCCTGGACGTCTACGACCTGGATTCGGTGTGGTTCCAGCTTGGCGGGCAGCCCCTCAGAAGCCCGTCACCTGGGACAGCCCCAGGGACAACGCTTTGAGCACCACCTGGGCCCGGGTGCCCACCCCCAGCTTCTGGCGCACCGTCTTGCCATAGGTGCGCACGGTCCCGTAGCTCAGCCCCAGTCGATCGGCCACCTCCCGATCGCCCAGGCCCTCCACCCACAGATCAATCAGCTGCTGCTCCCGGGTGCTCAGGGGCGGCGTGGCGTTACGCCAGCCCTGATCCTCGCCATCGAGACGGGCCATCACCGCTGGGGATCGGTAGCGCCGGCCCAGCGAGAGGGTGATGATCAGGGTGCGGAGTTGTTGATCGGCGGTGAGGCACTCCTGCTCGCAGATCACGGCATCCACGCCGGAGCGCCCGGCCACGATCAGATCGTCGGAATCCTGATCACAGAGCATGATCGTGCGGATGTCCGGCACCACGGCGCGGGCCCGCTCCGCCAGGGCCAGGCCGTCGCCTTGCTCGAGATTGGGGGTGACGATCAACAGCCCGGGTCGGCTGCTGCGCAGACCCTCCATCGCTTCGGCTTCGGTGGTGACCATGAAGCGCGCCCGCCGGCGGTTCAGCAGCGATTGATGGATGCAGTAGAGCAGCAGCTTGCGGGAGGAGGCAAAGCCGGCACTGGCGCGGATTTCACTGCTGAGCAGCCAGCCGATCGACGGGGCCACCAGCCGCGTGAGCCTGGGCATCTCGCCAAGCAAATTCATCGCGGATACCGCATCAGGAATGACTCGCCAAGTTTCGGCCCATTGCGATAAGTGTTTGTCGCCATTAATTCGGGGAGAATATGATCATTGGCGACGTATTCACCGCGGCTCTGGGTTCGGTCTCTGTCAGCGTGTGGGTGGGCGCGACGTGGCCTTTGAAAGGCAGTACAAGGGAACATTAAAGGCAATGACGCCCCAGTGATGGCAGGGGGTATTGCCGAGCATGCAACCCAGTCCAGCGGCGATCGAACGCAGTCGAACCGACGCCCCATCCCCAGCGCCATCCGTGGCCATGCCTTCCAGGCTCGACTCGCGCCTGCCAGGGATTGACACCAGCTGTAGCAGTGATCGGCGCGGCCTGGTGGGACTGGCATGTCTCTCCCTGCTCAACAGCTCCCCGATCGACGGGGCCAGAGCAGCCCAGTGCCCTGGTTAATCAGGTGATCATCGCTACCGATTGTCACGGCGGGCGGGATGAGCCTCCCCTGAAATTCACCGGCAGTTTTGCCCCCAGTCGAGGGTGCTGAGGCCAGTCGCTTGCCCTCAGGAGTTGGAACAGCCAGGAGGATTCGGTGCAGGTTTACCTGTCTTGATCCCATGGCTCGCTTGCCTGCCCTCCGGGCTCCATCGCCAAACGCTGCGGCCCTTGGCTGTCTCGCGGCGCTGGCAGTGCGGGCCGGTTCGTCGAATGAGGACGACATCCGCCAGCTCCGCGGGGAGAAGGAGTAGCAGCAGGAGTGGGTCTTTCAGGGTCTCTTATGTCCATGAAGATGTCATCAGTGCCTGGCTCCAGGCCCCGAGCAGGCCCCGCAAAGCCGAGATTGTAATGCCGATATGCATTGGATTGCATCACTTGAGATTCAGGCAGGGCGATTAAGATTGCCGCGTAATCGCTGTGTCTGTACGGCGTTCCTGGGGCTTTCTCAGGTCATCTCCAAAGGCCTATCCCCCAGTCTTCGGCAACTTTTAGGAGCTATCAACAATGAATGATCGACTTCGGCTGCTGCAGCGTCAGCCACGACGCATCACCATCACGCTCAGCTACCACGTTCATGAAGCGCTGCTGACGCGCTCCGAGGAGGAGGGGAGGTCGGTTTCCAATCTCTGTGCTTTTCTGCTTGAAGATTCTCTGCGGCATGCGGCTGACTTGCCCGTGGTGAAGGCGCCAACTCAATCCGATTCAACCGGTAGGATGGCGTCCTACGCAGTAAATAATAAAGTGCGTGGAAATGGTCATTTTAGTGGAGGCTGATGGTTCGGCTCGGCTCAGCTCTGCGCTGGACGAATTCGGCCCCCTATTTTCCTTGTGTAGGCCCGGCACTATTTGCTGGCGACTTGATAGGGATTTCTCCCTCTTCAGTCTGTTTGGTGGCGTCAAGATCTGCCCCCTGCGGCCAACCTGTCGGCGACCTGACTGTCGCCACATCTCACTCGAGACGCTCAGGCGACAGCCAGACCGTTGCCGTGGTTGTCCATCTGACTGAGCAGCAGTGCGGCGACCATCCAGTTCAGCAACATCAGCCGGGGCTGGTTGCAGCACTGGCTGTGTTGACGCCGCAGGCCGAGCAGCTCGGCGTCAGGCCGGGTGTGGGAAACGACTGGTGTTTGGTGGCGCAACCCCACGCTCCCGTCGCTCCCTGTCCAGCCAATGGCCTGAGCCCCATGCTGTCGCCAGGGTGCTCAGGCCTGTGTCGGGCCGTCAGGGTTGCCAGTGGCGCCCGAAGGTTCACCCTCTGGTGGTGATCAGCCGAGAATCTTGACGACGCCGCTCTTGATATCAAAGAAGCCGCTCTTGATCTTCACTTTGCCGCTGGCTTCGGCGTCGAGCAGCACCTTGCTGCGTTTGGTGAGCTGGCTGGCGGCGTAGCGGGCATTGCCTTCAATCGCCTGGGTGAAGTCATCGCCGCTCTGCAGGGAGGAACGGATCGGCTTGACCAGGTCGTCCAGCAGGGGTG
>CAIZOZ010000279.1 GCA_903934745.1 uncultured cyanobacterium | reverse complement strand
CCTGGCAGGCAACCGGTTTACGTTTCAGTCAGGCCTGGCCGGCCTGGGGCCCCATCAGCACCAAAACCAGCCCAAGGCCCCTTGAATACGGGCAGCCAGTGGCCCCGACCCTCTCCATGCCGCAACCGGGCTCAGCAGCACCGCAAGCCAAGGCTGGCCCTGGCTGGCCCAGCACGGTGCGGCGGCGCCTGGTGGTCGGCGAACGGCAACTGCCCCTGATCGTGCTGTTGATCGGTCTGGCCGTCACCGCGGTGGTGACCGAGCAGAACCGCAGCCTCAACCAGCAGGCCCACGAACGCATCGAAGCCGCCCTGATGGGGGATGTCTCCGATGCAATTCAGATGAAATTGCGCAAGGCCGTCGACACGATCAGCGGCGTGGCCGGCCTGTTCAACGCCTCCAACCAGGTGAGCCGGCAGGAATTCCGCCGGTATTACGACACCCTCGACCACGAGGAGGGTGGTCTGGAGGGCATCCAGGGCATCGGCTTCACCGCCTTGGTGCCGGCGGCCGAGCGCCAGTCCCTCACCAGGCGCATCCGCGCCGAAGGCTTCCGGGACTTCACGATTCACCCTGCCGACAACCGGCCGTTCAGCAGCGCCATCGTCTACCTGGAGCCCTTCAATCTCCGCAACCAGCGGGCCTTCGGCTTCGACATGTACAGCGAAGCCAGCCGCCGCGCCGCCATGGACCTGGCCGCCAGCAGCGGCGTTCCCGCCATGACGGGCAAGGTACGCCTGGTGCAGGAACGCAACATCGGCATCCAGGCCGGTGTGCTGATCTACGACCCCATCTACCGCGACGCTCCGATCAGCCTGCCCCAGGAGCCCGATCAGTACACCGGCAAGCTGCTGGGCTGGGCCTATGCGCCGATCCGGGTGGGTGATCTGGTCGAGGCCTCCCTGCACAGCGTCAACAACCCGGACCTCAGGGGTTCGGCGGTGCTGGTCTACGACGGCACCAGGGCCGGCAGGGGCCCCTTGCTATTCGACAACCAACAGCTGCATGGCAGCGATCGCCTCCAACATCCCCAGTACAAAACGATCGAGGTGGCAGGTCGCCGCTGGCTGATCGGCATCCAGCTGAGCCGCCAGCTGATGGCACCGACCGGACTGACCGCCAATCTGCTGCTGCTGGCCATGGCCGGTTGCCTGGCCTCAGCGGTCGCGGCGATGAGCACCCGCCTGCTGGTGGACAACCATCTGGCCACCCAGACGGCCCTGAAGCTGGCCGAAAAAGCCAACAACGAACGGGCCCTGGCTGCCGTCGTGTTCGAATCGTCGCCCCAGGGCATCGTCGTCACCAACGACAGAGGTGAGGTGCTTTCGGCCAACCAGAGCTTCGCCCGGATCACCGGCTATGCCGCCGCCGAAGTGCTGGGCCGCACCCTCAGCCTGCTCAAGTCAGGCCGCCATCAACCGCAGTTTTACAACGACCTGTGGCGGGAGGTGAAGGAGCGGGGCTCCTGGCAGGGTGAAATCTGGAACCGCCTGCGCAACGGTGAAATCTGCCGCCATGAACTCAGCATCACCACCGTCAACAACCAGAACCTGCAGACCACCAACTACGTCGGCATGCTCCAGGACGTCAGCGAACGTCACCACACCCAGGAGAAGATCCGCCATAAGGCGCTGCATGATCAACTGACGGGGCTGCCGAACCGGGGGTTACTGATGGAGATGGCCGACCAGGCACTGGCCAGGGCGGAACAGCATCCCGACCGTCACGTCGCCATGCTCTTCCTGGACCTCAACGGTTTCAAACCGGTCAACGACCACTACGGTCACGCCGTCGGCGATCAGGTGCTGAAGCTGGTGGGCCGGCGCTTGCGGGGCGCCATCCGTACCGATGAACTGCTCTGCCGGCTGGGGGGCGACGAGTTCGTGGTGCTGGTGCCCGATGCCTCCACTCTGGAGGACCTGCAGATCTTCGCCGCGAAGTTGCAACAGGTGGTGGCGGCCAGCAGTGACGAGGCGAGCCAGCCGATCACGCTGAGTGTGAGCATTGGCATCGCCCGCTCCCCGGACCATGGCGTCACCGCCGGCCAGCTGCTGACCGCCGCCGACGGCGCCATGTACCGGGCCAAGCAGTCGCCGCTGACGCCAATCCGGATCGCCAACGAACAGGACGGCCACCAGGCCGGTTTCGGCCGGCAGGATCTGGCGGCGGCGGGGGCCGGCAGCGAACTGCAGGGCCCAACCTGAGCCGGGTCTGGCCCCGGGAGCAGGGTTCGGATCACTCGGCCGATCACGCAGGCCGATCACCCCGGCAGGATCACCCGGTCGATCACGTGCACCACGCCGTTGTCGCACACGATGTCGGCACTCACCACGGTGGCGTTTTTGACCTCGAAGGGCTCGCTGCGCCGGATCGGCACCGGAGCCCCCTCCAGCGAGGGCCAATCGGCCCTGGTGATCAGATCGGCCTGGCTGTGGGCGCCGGCGAGCACATGAAACTTGAGGATGCGCGCCAGTTGCGGCGGGTTGTCGACCAGGGTCTGCACCGTGCCGGGGGGCAGGGCGGCGAAGGCAGCATCCACCGGGGCGAACACGGTGAAGGGGCCGGGACTTTCCAGGGCGGCCGTCAGTCCGGCCACCTCAACGGCGGTGAGCAGGGTGCCGAAGCAGCCGGCGGCCCTGGCGGTTTCAACGATCGTGGCCATGGCAAGGGTGGGGTGATGGGGACAAGCGACAGGAAGGTCTCCAGGGTGGGGCGGAGTCGACAGGACTGGGGCCAAGCTCAGGCCAGCCAGCCGCTCCGCGCCCGCCCCCAGCTAGCGGTAGTCCTGGCTCTGGATCGCGCCGAGCCGGGCCTCGGGCCGCAGGAAGCGATCCAGCTGGGCCTCGAAGAAACGGCGATTGGCCAGCAGATGCTCGGGGTCCGTGTCGTCGAGGGGATAGAGCAGGGCACAGCGCAGCGCCTGAATCACCGCTGAGGTGACGTTGTACATCGAACGCTGAAAGGTGACGCCCAGCTGAATCAGTTGGTCGTCCTGGCCGCGCTTGTGCTTGGCATAGAGCTCCTGCAGATAGGGGGGCAGAAAATGCAACATATCCTGCATCAGCAGGGTTGGCGGTATACCAGCGGAGCCCACGGGGAAGACATCAGCATAGAGAATGCCATAGTGGAAATCGGCCTGCTCTGTCGGAATCTGACCAGCCTGGGCATTATAACTTTTGGTACCACGAAAAGGAGAAGTCCGGTAGAATACCGCCTCCACGTAGGGCAAAGCGGCCTCATAGAGCCAGGTGAACCCTTCCGACTTGGGAATGACCTCGATGCACTCATCACCGACATAAACGTGATGGTAGATCGGCCTTCCGGCGACGGCGAAGATGCCGTTGACCAGGAAGTTCATCGCCTCAGGCACCCCCTCGAAGCCGCCCTCGTCGTAGATGTCGCTCATCTCGAAGAACACCGGCGCCATCACCTCCCAGAACAGGCCGAGATTGGCGTAGTAGCTGAGCTGCTTCACCTGTTCCAGGAACATTTCCGGAAACAGCTTGTACAAACCCAGCATCAACGGATTGCCCTTGAAGTAAGCCCGGATCGCCCGGTCGGCATTGGCCCGATAAGCCTCGCTGGCCAGGTAGTCATTGAAGCGGCCACCGAGGTCCTGATGCCAGAGCATCGCCTGCATGCAGGCCTCGGCAAACTCCATGTTGATGCGATCGTGCCAGAGATGATGCAGCAATTTCGGCATCGCCAGCGTTTCCCCCTTGGCCATGAACTGCAGCAATTCCGGGTGGGCCTTCTCACCGCCACGCCAGATCGGCAACTGGGACTGTTCACCAGCGTAGGCATTGGGACGATCGAGATACTCCTGGCTCGGGAAGTACTTGAACGCCGGCAGCGGATTGAGAAACACCCGTTCGGCGATATAAAGCAAATCACGCCAATAAAAATCCATCGGCACGGCATAGGCCTTGTAGATGCCGATGATCTGCATCAGGTTTTCCGGCGTGTCCGGCAGCATCGAACCGCCGGCCTCGAGCCGGTGGACCACCTCCGCCCAGTGATGCTCGGAAGGGGGAATCAGCGGTGCCTGAACGGGAGCTGGAGGGGGGGCAATGGCAGGGCTCATGGGGCAGGGACAGCGGTGGAAGGAAACGACGATCGGGGTGGCGCTCAGGCCAACAGGCCAGGGGCCAACAGGCCAGAGACCAACAGGCCAGGGACCGACAGCCCCCAGGCGGCCCCGGGCCCACCCGGGGCGAAACCGCCCGCTGGCTCAGCTGGACGGGACGG
>CAIZOZ010000278.1 GCA_903934745.1 uncultured cyanobacterium | reverse complement strand
TGACGCAGGCGGCGTTGCTGTTGCAGAAAGCCGATCAGTTCACTGCGTAGGCGGTAGTAGTCCGGATGCTCCATCACCTCCAGTCGCTGGCGGGGTCGCTCAAAGGGAACCGAGAGGATCTGGCCGATACCGGCTTCGGGCCCATTGGTCATCATCACCACCCGATCAGCGAGCAGCAGGGCCTCATCGACATCGTGGGTCACCATCACGGTGGTGACACCTGACTCCTGGCAGATCTGCATCAGCTGTTGCTGCAGGTTGCCCCGGGTCAGGGCATCAAGGGCACCGAAGGGTTCATCCAGCAGCAGCAGCCGCGGCCGGATCGCCAGGGCACGGGCAATGGCCACCCGTTGCTTCATGCCGCCGGAGAGTTCGGCAGGGTATTTATCAGCCGCCTGAGTCAGGCCAACCATCGCCAGACTGCGTTCAACCGCCTCGTGCCGTTCGGATGCTGGTCGATTTCCCATCACCCGATTGACCGCCAGGGCCACGTTCTGACGGGCGGATTGCCAGGGCAGGAGTGAATAGTTCTGGAACACCACCATCCTGTCCGGACCAGGCTCCGTCACCTGGCGGCCATCGATCAGGATGCCGCCGCTGGACGCCTTGGTCAGACCGGCCAGCAGGTTGAGCAGCGTACTTTTGCCACAGCCCGAATGGCCAATCAGGGCGATGAATTCACCTTTATGAATCTCGAGATCAACATCCTTGATCGCTACATACTGTCCACCTTCATCCAGGGGGAACACCTGGGTGACATCATCGACCGTGAGATAGGCAGCCATCTCAGCTCGCTCCCCGTGCGACCCGACGACCAAGCCAGCCCACCAGACGGTCGAGGGCAAGACCGACAAGGCCGACATAAACAATGGCGAGAATAATCTGGCTGGAACTGGAATCACCGCCAGCGTTGTAGGCATCCCAGATGAAGTAACCGATGCCGCCATCAGCCTTCAGCATCTCTGCGGCCACAATCGCCAGCCAGGCCAAACCGACGGAAATGCGCAAACCAGTGAAGACGTAGGGGACCGTGGCCGGGATCACGATGTTGCGAATGTATTCAGCCTTGCGAAGTCGCAAGACCCTGGCGACATTGATGTAGTCCTGTGGTATCTCGCGAATGCCGACCGCCGTATTAATGATGATCGGCCAGATGGCCGTGATGAAGATCACAAAGATCGCCGAGGTATTGGCATCCTGAAAAACCATCAAAGAAATCGGAAACCAGGCCAAGGGAGGCACCGTTCGAAGCACCTGAATCACTGGATCAAAGCCTTTGCCAACGAAACGATTCAGACCAAGCAGGCCACCAATGGCGATGCCAGCGACAGCGGCCAAGCCATAGCCCATCGCCACCCGCTGCAGCGAGATCAGAATCTGCCAACCCAGGCCTTTGCTGGTGCCACCATCGTCAAAGAACGGGTGGATGATGTAGGGGTCCCAGGTTTCAGCAATCACGTTCACTGGCCCCGGCAGTCGGCCGCTGCCAATCACAAGCGAGAGGGCCGCCCAAAGCAGCAGAAAACCACCAATGCAGACCGCATAGGGCATGGCACCCTTCAGGCCCGAGAGGCGGCTTCGGCGCTTGACGCGACGCTCCATGGCGGTTGCCGAGGCTGAAGTGCTCATGAGGAAACTGTCCGTTCAGAAGGTTTTGAGGCAGGGATACGCCTACCCCGTTCTTGGCTGGGCCCAAGAAATTGACCGAGCAAAATCACGCCATGGCCTTTATTGCAAGGCTATCAAGATAGGCTTTTGGGTTCTCTGGATCAAATACAACACCATCAAAGAAGGTTTCCTTGCCACGGGAATCACTCGCCGGAATGGCTTTTTCCTG
>CAIZOZ010000277.1 GCA_903934745.1 uncultured cyanobacterium | reverse complement strand
TCTTCAGCGCTCCACCAGTTTCCAGAAGCTCCAGTTCAAGGCAAACAGCTCGCGCAAGCGCCCCGCGAAGCTGGTGTGAGGTTCGACGCCCTGCCAGTCCTCAATGCGGGCGGCCAACTGTTCACAGCTGCGTAGATGGGTGGCGGCATAGCGGTAGCGCTTGGTGCGGCCAGTCGAAAGTGCAAACACCACCATCGCTCGCAGCAGCAGGCTGGCCGCCACGGGATGGTCGGCACTGAGGCGCTCGGCCGCCGGCTCATAGATTTCGTAGGCATCGCCATACCAGTCCTGCCCTTGTTCGATCACGTAACGGGCAGCTCGCGGCAAGGCAGGCCAGCCCACCAGAAACTGCAGCGCCAGCAGCGGCAACGGATGTTCTGCCGCCACCTTGAAGGCCTGCTCCTCGGCCACCACATCCTCGAAATCAGCGAGGCGTTTCAGATAGTCCCGTAGAAGTGGAATCGAGAGGCGTTGGCAGAACACCTGCCAGCGATGCTGCTGCGCCTCCTCGTTGCGCCCGAGGGCCTCCAGCACGGCGAGGCGGGTGTCATGCCACTCACGGGCCTCCATGATCGCCGTGACCCGCTCGGCCCGGTTGAGCACGGCCAGGGCCTGCTCGGCTCGGCCGGCCTGCAACAAGTGGCTGGCCACCTCGGCGGCGGTGTCAGGCCAGCTCAACTGGCTGTCATCAAACAGCTGCAGATAGCCATCCAGATCGCCCCGCCCCTGGGCGATCTGCTCCAACAGCAAGCGATCGACGCCGCCGCGCTCCAGCAGGGCGTTCGCCAAGAAGGCCAGGCCTTCCTCCCCCAGAACCGGCGCCAGCGAAGGGATGAGCCGATCGAACTGGCCGTAGCCGTTCTCGTGCAGCAGATCGGCCCCATGCTGAGCCAGGGCCGGGGGGCTGGTGGCGGCAGCCTTGGCGATCGGTGCCAGGTTGTCTGCCGCCCGCTGAAACACGCCGATCAAGGCTCCGGTGCTGTCGGAACTGCGCTGCATCAGGCCCTCCGCCAGCTCCAGGAAGCGCACCAGCAGCTCCAGGGCCAGGGCGGGATCGGCCGCCGCGATCGCCCCGGTGATCGCCTGATGCTGGGCCTCGAGATCAACCAGCAAGGCCTTGCGCTTGGCGGAATCGATGAAGGTGGTGGCGCGGGCGATCGCAGCGAGTCGTTTGCGCACCTCACGGGCGGCGCCATCGGCTCCCTCGGCGGCGGCCAGGGCCAAGCGCAGCCGCCTCTGGATCACGGCGTTGCCGCTGCTCACCTCGATCAGCAGCTCGGCGAGGGCCGGAGCGCCGAGGGCTTCGAGGTTGCTGGCGTTGAGGGTGCGCTTGCTTGCCATGGCCCTAGGCGAGTGCTGGGCTCAGGCCAAGGGCGGCGACTGCCTGCGCCATTGCCTCAGCCGGCCTGCAAAGTTGAACAGACTTTAAAGACGTGCTTCTGCACTGCGCCGCCGGCTGACTCTCCCCAGCGCAGCAGCAGCTGCGCTGGCGGCCTGGCTGGGTGTGTCGACCTCCCGCTGACCCGGCAGCGAACCGGCCCTAGCCAAAAGCCGTTACAAGGCGTTACAATCAGCGCATTCACCCGAAACGTCCATGACTGATTCCACTCCGCGTTATGGGTTTGTGGCCTTTGCTGAAACCTGGAATGGTCGCCTCGCCATGCTCGGCTTTGTGATCGGCCTCGGCACCGAGCTGCTCACCGGCCAGAGCATCCTGTCCCAGATCGGTCTCGGTTGATCGCCATGAGCACGGACTACACCGGCGCCATCACCGCCCTCATCGGCCTCGTTGTCATCTTGACCGGAATGGTCGTCTTCGTTCTGAGTCGCCCCAGCGACCTCGCCCCGACCAACAATCGCTGATCAACTTCAGCTCCTCTCAATCGCTGTCTGATTTGCGACGGTCGCAGTTCAGGCTGACCGGGCCGACTGCAGCTTCACTGTTCTCTCCACCCACAAGTAGTTCCGATGACCAACACCCCGACCAAGGACCAGTGGTTCGAGAATCGCACTGAACAGCAGATTCATCTCGAGCAGCTGCAGCGCGCCGAACTGTTCAACGGCCGTGCCGCCATGCTCGGCATCGCGATTGGCATCCTCACCGAAGTGATCACAGGCTCCGGTATCGCCCACCAGATCGGTCTGGGTGCCTTGGTGGATGGCTATGCCGCCTGCCGCACTCAGTTCCTGCCGTTCTGCTTCTGAAACCGGTCGCTTAGCGACGATGGGTTCAAATCCCCGGGCCTAGCCTGGGGGTGAACAGCGAAGGTGGGTGTTGGTGGTCCATACCGCCCCCCTGTTTCGCCCCACTCGAAGTTTTGAACAAAAGCCAACCCAGCGACGGTTCATCGCGGTAATCGGGCATGGCCTGACTTTGATGATC
>CAIZOZ010000276.1 GCA_903934745.1 uncultured cyanobacterium | reverse complement strand
TGAGTTGGCGTCGGCAACGGAGCACATCGGCGTCTTCGCCCGGGTGATGCCGCAGCAGAAGCTGGCCCTGGTGCGCGCCCTGCAGCAGCGGGGCGAGGTGGTGGCGATGACCGGCGATGGCGTCAACGACGCTCCGGCCCTCAAGGCCGCCGATATCGGCGTCGCCATGGGACGCCGCGGCACAGCGGTGGCGCGCGAAGCCGCCGATCTGGTGCTGCTCGATGACACCTTCGCCGCCCTGGTGGCAGCCCTGGCCCTGGGCCGCCGCATCGACAGCAATCTGCACCGCGCCCTCGGCTACACCCTGGCGATCCACCTGCCGATCGCCGCCCTCGGCCTGCTGCCCTTGCTGATGCCAGGCCAACCGCTGCTGCTGTTGCCCGTGCACATCGCCCTGCTGCATCTGGTGATCGATCCGGCCTGCACGCTGGTGTTCGAAGCCCTGCCTGGCGATCCAGCCCTGATGCGCCTGCCACCACGGCCACCGCAGGCGCCCTTGTTCGCCCCCCTGCTCTGGCGCCGGGCCGTGATCCAGGGGATGGCGGTGATGGTCGTGGCCGCCGGCTTGCTGAGCTGGTCAAGCCGTCCTGGCCTGGCGGCACCTGCTGACAGCGTGGCGATGCAGCGCAGCCTGGTGTTTGCGTTGTTGTTGCTCAACAGCGGCGGCCTGGTGTGGCTGAATGCATCACGGCGCAACGCCCTCACACTGGCAGGAGCCGGCATCGGCCTGGGACTGTGGCTGCTGACACTCAGCCTGCCCGGGCTGCAGCGCCTGCTCGGCCTGGTGCCCTTGCCGGCCTCACTCACCCTGCTGGTGTTGCTGGCCAGCGCCCTCAGCCTGGTCCTGGCGGCCCTAGCGCCCCATGGGTTGGGGCAGGGCAGGGTGGCTGACCAAGGTTGAAGATGGCTGCGATCACCAATGCTTGCTGGAGTCCTTGAGTCCCCTGGTAGCCGCAGCCACGAGCCATGGACCATCGGGAGCAGCGGCCTATCTGGTCGCCCTCGGAGCCGTACCAGGGGCCTGGCTGCGTTTCCGCATGGTGAACCATTTCGAGCCGATGCTGCCGCGGCGCCACTGGGGCACCCTGGGAGTGAACCTGCTGGCGTGTTTCGGGCTCGGGCTGCTGGTGAGCCTGGAGGCGAGCTGCGGTGAGGGCTCCCGGCGTTTGCTGCTGCTGCTGGGCACGGGTTTCCTCGGCAGTTTCAGCACCTTTTCCAGTTTCATCGCCGAACTGCATGCGGTGCTGCGTCAGCGCAGAACGGCCGAAGCGCTGCTGTTGGTGGGAATCTCGGTCATCGGCGGTCTGCTGGCCATGGCGCTTGGCCTCAGCCTGGGAGGAGAGCCATGAAGCGTGAACTGCTGCGACGCGAAGCCCTGGATCTGGCCCTGGTGGCTGCGGGGGCCATCCCTGGGGCCCTGTTGCGTTGGCGCCTGGAAAGGCTCACCGATCAGGTCATGCCCGGTTTGCATGGTTTGGTCGAAGCCGATCTGCTCGCCAACCTGTTGGGCTGCCTGCTGATCGGCGCCCTGCTGGCCCAGCCCCCCCGCCGAGCCCGCTTGTTTCTCTGGGGAGCCATCGGTTTTTGTGGCTCCCTGACCACCTTCTCTTCCTGGATGCTGGAGCTAACTCGGGTCATGCAACACGGCAAGGGATGGGCAGCCATCTCGGTGCTGCTGGTGAGCCTGGTGGGTGGCCTGCTGCTCACAACCCTCGGCTATGAACTGGCCCAACGTTGTCGCGGCCCTGCATCGAGATCCTGATTCCACGCCGTTGGGCTGAATCCTTGCGATCGGGATTCAACCCTGGCGCTGGATGCTGGCCGGGGTGTTGGTCACCCGTCCGCGCTCGGTCACGCCAGTGGCCCAGCAGGGGGCTGATGCCGCTGGCCAGGCCGGTCGTCAGCGCTTCCGCTCAATGGTCTGCCAGCACATCGGCATGCAACAGATCCATGACGGCCAGCACCTGACTGGTTTCCTCGTTGGCGAGATTGAGGGTGATCGCCAGGTTGGTCAGGATGTTGCGTTCGTCGGCCTCCAGAGGACCATCGGAACGCATGATTTCAGCGGCGACGGCATAGGCAGTGGAGCGCTGGGGTTGGTCAAGGCCCTCGGCGGCTTCCACCATCAGATGCTGGGGGCCCTTCTGGCGCAGTTCTGAAAGCAAGGTGTTCATCATCTGCACCATCTTCTCGTCGCCGTAGTGCTGAAACGGCCGGCGATAGTCGAGGGAATGGCGCAGGGCACGGGAGCCGGCCATCGTCAGGGTGCCGTCCCAGGAGACAGCGGCCAAGGCAATGGCCGCAAAGGCTGTAGGAGCATCCATAGAGACAGTGGTGATCATGACCTGAACATGTAAAGGGAAAAGGACGTCACCAACCAAGGGCAAAGCGGTCCGACCGGCGGTAGCTGATCACACCAGAAGGGGCCCTTGAGGATTCCTACCTAAGAGCCCCGCGTGCCCAACCGACAAGTGGACCATGTTGGTTTCGCAACGGGGCCCAGGCTCGGGGTTGGGCGGCATGGACCCGGGGTGGCACCGAGCCGATCGGCGAGTCTTGTTATCGAGCCGATCGGCGAGTCTTGTTACCGAGCCGATCGGCGAATCCAGGCAGCGAGCCGGTCGGCAAGCCAACGCCCCTGACCCAGCCCGGCACCTGGCCAGAACCATTAATCTGAAAACATCAGCTGACTTGTCATCGGGCCTCCTGACCCCCATTCAAGTGGCTCCCGGTTGTCCCGCAGACCCCACGCTCCACCGCGGGGAGCGGGAGCTTTGATTTATATCCTCATCGGCCTCAGTATCACTGCTGCGACCCTGCTGGCAGCCCTGCAGCTCCGCCTACCAATTTCCGCCTTATTTGGCGTCACAGTGATCGATCACCGCTGCAGCGGCTTGGTGAACCGCTGGGCTAATCGCCGCCTGGAGAGCTATCGCCAGGAGCTCGAAGCTGACCAGCAGGGCAAGCAGGCCCAGCCTGCTGCTGATCCCAATATGGCCACCGGGTTGATCAACCGCTTCGATCACCTGATCACCGAGCGCATGCTGGATCAACAACGCCAGGAGATCATCGACACAGCCCTGCGCAGCTCCCAATGCCGTCCGGTGTTCGAATGACAGTCCAGTCATCAACAGGCCCCGTCCCCCTGAGCCAGGACCCAGCCCAACCACCCCCAGCTCTGGGTCAGCCGATTCTGGTGCTTGGCGGTTTCCTGATCAGCCCTGAGGCCTACCAGCCGATGGGTGAAGAATTGCGGCGACTGAGCCAGCAGCCGGTGGTCGTGGTGCCGGTGAGCAAGCTCGACTGGCTGCTGACGCTCTTCCCCTTCGGCTGGGCCCGCATCCTCGATCGGGTCGCAACAGCAGTGCAGGCCTTGGCGGCAGCCTCGGCCACGGGCAAGGTAACCCTGATCGGCCACAGCTCCGGCGGCATCATGCTGCGCCTGTTTCTCGCCGATGGTCCGTTTGAGCGGCGCCACTACCGCGGCCGTGAACGGGCCGACACCCTGGTGATGCTGGGCAGCCCCCACACCGCGATCAAAGCGACGCCGCTGCGCCGGCTGGTGGCAGAGCAGCTGCCGGGTGCCTGGTTTGGCCGCACGACAGAGCGCCATCCGGTGCGCTATGTCTCCGTGGCCGGCGACCTGCCCCTGCAAGACCCTGGTGTCACCTCCACCGCTCGGCGCCTGGCTCCCACGGCCTACCGCAACAGCACGGGCCGCAGCGATGACCGCGGAGACGGATTGGTACCGGTGTCTGCCGCCCTGCTGGCGGGCTCCGAAACCCTGGTGCTTCCCGGTGTTGCCCATGGTGGCGCCTTCGGCAGCCGCTGGTACGGCAGCCCCGACGTGGTGCAACTCTGGTGGCGGCAGTTGCTCCAGCCAGGCCTGGGTGAACCGCCAGCCTGAAGCCAACGCTCAGATCAAGGCCTGCTCAAACGCGTGGCGCAAGTCCGCGCTCAGGCTGGCCAGCAGTTGGCGGCGCTCCCCCTGGCCACGGCCGCGGCTGCACTCGGTCACGGAGATCGGCGAGCCAATGGTGATTCGGGCCCGGCGGGCACCGAGCCGGGGCCGGGCCGGCAGCCCGTCGGTATGGATTCGGGCCAGGGCATCGTGGATCAGCAGGGTGGTTTCCATGAACCGCTCGAAACTCGGACGCTCGGCCACATAGGAGCCGGAAACCGCCACGAAGGTTTCGGCCAGGCGCATGGGCAGCGCGGCCAGAGCGGCCCCATGGGCGGCCCGATCCGCCAGCGCCCGATCCAGGGGCGAGAGCTGGTGGCGCGGGGGCAGATCGTCGCGGTAGATCCAGCGCCAGCTCTGCTCCTCCACCCGCCGACAACGTTGGGCGCTGGTTCCGGTCGACGGGCAACCGAAATGGCTCTCAGCCAGCACCAGACAACGTTCCACCAGCTGCTCAAGGCGCCAGCTCAGTCGACCGGACTTGGCGCCTGGCTGCGCGGGCCTCAGCGGCAGGCCGCTAGGCGACCCGGAGCCGAATCGATCCAGGCCGCTCCTGGTGAGCGCCATTTCAGAACAGGGTCCATCAAGGCACTCCAGCCGATCCAGTAACGCCTCACTGATCCGAACCAGCCGCCCGTAGGGGCCGTCGACGGCATCGGCCGTTTGATCGCCTACCAATTCATCAGCGGCAGGGTTCAGCGGCCTCTGCTGCGCCGGCGCCGACAGACCAATCCAGGCCTCAAGCTTGGTCATCAAGCGCGCCAGCCGTGGCCAGTCAGCCTTGCGGTAGGTGTACTGAATCGTGATCGGCAGCAGCAGCACCTCTTCGCTGCGGCCGGCCTGGCGCAGGTCGTCCACACACCAGAGGGCGAGCTGGGCGACGCCAGGCTCGAGCGGTCCGATGCATTCGCTGTGGCCATTGGTGGCCCCTTCCGGTGCCACCGCGAAGGGAAAGCGGCCCGCCAACACCAGCTGGCGGGCCTGGCGCAGGGCCCTCCAGTCCGGCTGGCGCCCGCGTCGCAACGACACCCCGCCCAGGCTCGCCAGCAACCAGCCCAGGGGACGACCGGCCCAGAGCGGCATGCCGCGGTCGAACAGGAAGTGGGCGTGCACGGGGGCGCCCAGGTTCAGGCCAAGCCTGGCAGCCCGCCGCGGCAGCACCCGGGACAGCAGATGCAGGCCCAGCAACGGATCCTCGACCTCCACATGGCGAAACGCCAGCAGCAGCCGGGCCTGGCCCGTGTCGAAACGATGCCAGCAGTGGGCCAGGGTGGCGTCCCCCTCCACCTCGATCGCGGTGATCGCCGCCGGCAGCCAGGGAAAGATCCGCAGTCGCAACAGCAGGGGCAGCAGACCCTGCACCAGCGCCAGCACCCAGGGGCGGAAGGCCGGCGCGATCGGGGCCAGGGCGGGCTGGAAGCGTTCGATCATGCGGTGAATGCTCGCAGCCGCTGGAGCGCCTGGCCGGCCTTCCAGCGCTGCTTCCCGAGCAGCTATCAATCCATCGCTGTTTCCACCGGAACGTGGCGCTCCAGCCAGGCAAGGAGATCGGCGAACACCTGCTCGCGGTCGAGGTCGTCGTACAACTCGTGATAGCTCTCGGGATAGGACCGCCAGGTTTTGTCGGCGCTGCCGACGGCGGTGAAGAAGCGCCAGGCCCCTGCTGCCGGGGTGACCTGATCGGCGCCGCTCTGCAGCAGCACCAGGGGCAGGTGCAGGCGAGGTGCGGCCTGGCGCAGGCGAGCGGTGGTAGCCAGAAACTCGCTGCCGAGCCGGGCCGAACAACAGCTGTGGCGCCAGGGATCGGCCGCCCGCTGGGCCAGCACCAACGGATCACGGCTGGCGGCCGTGTCAGCGATGCCGGTTTCGAGGGTGAACGCAGGCCACAGGCAGGACAAGAGCCGCGCCAGCAGCAATCGCCAACGGGAAACGCCGGCGGCATCGAGGCCTGGATTGGTCAGGATCAGCCCCTGCACGCCAAGGCACGGCAGGGCCTGCGGCGCTTCAAGGGCCAGATCGAGCACCACGGTTGCCCCCATGCTGTGGCCGACGAGAAAACAGGGAATCCCCGGCGATCGAGCAATCACGTCGGCGAGGAAAACCAGCACAGCCCGGCGCCACTCGCCCCAGCGCTTCATCGCCCCGCGCCGTCCCGGCGATTGGCCATGACCGGGCAGATCGAGGGCCTCAATGGCGTAGCCGTGGGGGACCAGGGCCTCGGCCAAGCGCTCAAACGTGAGGCTATGGCCGCCGATGCCATGCACACAGACCAGCACCGCTCGAGGCCGGCCGACCGGGCGCCAGCACCGATAGCTCAGGGGGCCGGCCTCCCAGTCCAGCAGCATTACCTGCTGATGGGGCACGTTGGTGTCGGGCTCGCTGGGGACCATCGCTCCCATGATGGAGTCGCTGACCTGGCGCGCCAACGGCAAGTTCAGTTCTTCGAGGATGGCCGTTCTGCGACAACCTCGCACCACAGGCCGCGGTGATCCACCTGAGTCATGGCCCGGTTGCCCTGTTGCCGGAGCTGCCGTTTGGGCCTGATCCTTGATCCTGATCCTTGATCCTGATCCTTGAGCGTGGCCCTGTGCTCTCGGTCTCTCTCTAGGTTGGACTCGAGGTGATGGCTGGGTCATGGGCCTGTTGCGGTTCCATCTTTCAATTCCCTGCCGGGATCTTGAGGAAACCCAGGCCTGGTATGTGGAGGGCCTGGGCTGCACCGCCGGGCGCCGCAGCGAGCAGGCCTTGATCCTGGCGTTGGGTGGGCATCAGCTGGTGGCCCAGCTGATGCCCCGCAGCCGCTCGGAACCACAGCAAAGCTCAGAACCGCAGCAAACCGGGATTTACCCGCGCCATTTCGGCCTGGTGTTTGCCACAGCCCAGCCGTGGCAGGCGCTGCTGGAGCGGGCCCGGGCCCAGGGGCTGCGCTTCGGTGTCGAACCGAAATGTCGCTTCCGCGCTCAACCTCTCGAGCACCACACCTTTTTTCTGATTGATCCCAGCGGTAATTGGCTCGAGTTCAAGCACTACCAAGACCCTGAAGCCGCCCTGGGCCGACAAGAGTGCCCCGAGGTGGGCGACGCCGAGTGGCGCTGATTGGCTCAGGGGCTGCCGGCTGGAGCCTCAATGGCTGGCTGCGGCCGGGTTTCCAACTTCAGCAGCAGGGTGCCGGTGTCGTCGAGCATTTCGAAATAGCGATCAACGAAGCGCCAACCCCGCACCCGCTGCAGATCGTTCAGCAAACGAAGCTCATCGGCCATCACCTCCGGCTCGCACCGGAGCACGGTGGTGTCGATCGCACCGAAACGGAGCCGATCACCCTCCAACCGGTAGCTGCCCTCGAGTCGATTGCAATCGGCGCTGCCGCTCACGCTGGGACTGAGCGGATCAAGCCGCAGCTGCACCTCCTGACGGGCCGCCTGGGCGGAAACCGCCAGGCTGGCGGCGGGAGCCTGGAGCCAGATCACCCCGCGCAGGGGCGCATCGCCCACCGGCATCAACTGCAGCTGCAGGGCGGCGCTCGAACCCTGAAACACCGGCTGAACCGTGTCGCTGCTGAACAGCAGCCGACCGGCTTCGCTGATCACAGCCCGCACGCTGTAGCGATGGCCCGGCTGCACCATGCCCTCGACGTAGGGAATGCGGAATGGGAACGGCGCCCCTGAGCCCGCCTTGAACCTGGCCTTACCCAGCAAGACGGCAGGGGCATCGGCGGCACCGAGCTGCTGCAGCTGGACTTCAACAAGGGCATCGGCAGGCACCGGCATCGACACCTTCAGCGTGGCGATGCCCTCCAGGGATCCAGCCAGAGCTGGCGAGCCCACTCCAACCAGAGAGGCCAGCAGCAAACCCATGGCCAACCGGCCATCGCGATCGGTTCGACGGCTGACGACCACCATCGCAGCACTTGAAAACGAAGCTAAGCCTCAGGCTAGGCGGCTGCGGCAGAGCCCTGGCTGGCGGGTTCGAGCAGATTGATGCGGTAAAGCACGTCCTCCAGAGCCGCTGCGGCGGTGAGGGCGCTGTAGCGCTGAGGATTGGCAGGGGTGCAGCAGCTGGCCAGGGGTGAGAGCACGGTCCAGGGGCGGGGGTGGCAGAACTGCACAACGCTGAGGCGCTCCTCGTTGACTCCAACCGGGGCTACCACCCGATGCCAGCCCGCCGGGATCAGTCCATTGCTGAAGCGCTCCAGCATCAGGCCGGTGTTGATGATGACGCGACCCTGGGGCGGCAGGGCATCGATCCAGTCACCATCCACCTGCACCTGCAGTCCGGCAGCGGTGGCTCTCGGCAGCGCCGTGATCAGGTTGATGTCAGCGTGGGCGGCGGCCCAGACATGCCCAGCGGCTGGAGCTGCCGCCATCGGCGGGTAGCGGATGGCTCGGGTGAGGGTTGGGGCCTCGGCTGTCATCTCATCGAAGAAGGTTTCGGCAACGCCAAGGCTGAGCGCAATGATGCGCAGAAAGCGGCATTGCAGTGCCGCCACCGCCTGGTGAAACGACGCCAACACCGCCGTGATCCCCGGCACCACCTCCTCCGGTAACAGCGGCTCGGGGTAATGGGTCGGGTAGCGCCGTCGCAGGGGATGGGCCGCCGAAATCGGCATGGACCAATTGAGCATCTCCTTCCAGTCGGCCTGGCTGCTGCCGGCCGCCGTTTCGACCAGCAAGCCGGTGTATCCCGTCTGACCGCTGGCTCCAGGAGCGACAAAGCGCTGCTTGATCCCCGACTCCAGCGCAAAAAAGCGAGCCAACATGCCGTAAGCCGTATCCAGCAGATCGTCCGGCAGATCGCCATCGGTATAGACAAAACCTGTCTGCAGGCTGCGGCGCACCCCATCCACCACCGCGGCGCGCGCCGTCTCGCCGCCACGCTCGAAGGCCAGCAGATCCACATCGAGGATGGAATGGGTCATGACCAGGCCGAGCTGCTGCGCTGACAGGGTTGCAGCATGGCGCTGCCAAGCCCTGATGCCAGAAACCCTAAGAGTCGGTGGATTTCAGCAGCAGCCGGCCCGAACCCCCGCTGATCGGTCGCGCCTCGCTCAGCTGTTTCGACGCCGATCGCCTGCCGCCCAGGCCCTGACGCCTTGTGGCACCACAAGCCGTCGGGCACGCCAAGCTGCTAGCCAGGCCCGCCATCCGCCCCAACCTGTTCAGCGGTCATGACACCGACGCCATTGCAGCCCAGAACCCGTCCATGAGCAAACTGCCGTCTTCTCTGCTGCTGCCACCGCTGCTGCTGGCCATCGCCTGGGGCCAGGAATTGATTGACCAACTGGCCTTCGGCGGTCAGTGGAATCTGGCGATGCTGCCGGGGGGATCGATCCTCGGGGTGTTGACCGCCCCCTTCAGCCACGGCGGGTTTGGCCATCTGATCAGCAACAGCCTCTGGTTCCTGCCCCTCTCCTGGTTGGTGCTGGCCAAGGGCCGAGGCGACTACCTGGCGGTGTGGATCGGGGTCTATGCCACGGCCATTCCGGTCTGGCTGTTCTGGCCGGTGGGCAGTCATGGCCTCTCCGGAGTGATCTACGGATTGCTGGGGTATCTGCTGGTGATCGGCTGGTTGGAGAAGCGGCCGCTGTCGCTGTTGCTGTCGCTGGGCTGTCTGTTTCTTTATGGCGGCATGTTGCCAGCCCTGTTGCCGCTGCTCAGCCCTGCAGGCGTGAGCTGGATCGGCCATGCCTCCGGCTTTGTCGGCGGTGTTCTCGCCGCCCTGGCCATTCATCGCGAACCCACCCCTGCCTGAGCCCCAAGGCGATGCCCCTACCCCTGCTGGTGGCTCTGGTTGCCGCCTTGATCCAACTCAAGGGCCCACCCCTCTCGGGGGGAATTCTCAGCGGTAGCGCCAGCATCCGTCTGGAGAAGGCCAGTGGCGGTGACACGCCGGTGCTCACCTGGAGCAGCCGGGCTGGCGTCGTGCGGCTGTTGCTCGACACCGGTGCCTCTTCCACGCTGGTGACCCCGGCTCTGGCCCAGCGACTGGCGCTGAGCAGCCAGGCCCTCTCCAGCCAGGACCTTGAACTAGGCGGAGGCGGCTCGCTCTGCGCCGCCCTGAAGCCACGGCGTACCCGCCTGCCTTCGCTGGAATTGGCCGGCCTGGAGCAGGTGGGAGCGCTGCGACTGAGCGGCATCGAGGCGCTGCTGCTGCCAGTGGCGGCCTTGCCGCCGGGGATTGATGGTGTGCTGGGGATCCCGAGCCTGCGCCAGCTGCCGCTCTGGATCGATCCCCAACACAACCGGCTCGCCTTCGGGCCCGCAGCTCTGCAGGCCGCCCGGGACCATGACAGCCGAGGCCGCGGTTCCTGGGGCCGTGGCGGCGACAGGAGCGGGAGCGGGTCGTTCGAGGCGATCCCTTTGCACTGGCGGCGCGGCGTGCCGCTGTTGGCGCTGAACAACCCAGGCGCCAGCGTATCCGCCCTGGCCGATACCGGCGCCGAGGGCTTGTTCATCAGTCCGGCGCTGGCCGCCAGGCTGCAGCCCCAGAGCCCTGCCCAGCCCCTGCGGTTGGCTGGTGTCTGCGGCGAGCAGGCCGTGGAGCTACGGCGCTACGGCGGCCTGGCGCTTCAGGGGGCAGACCCGGCTCGCACCGTGCCAGCAGCTGTGGAGGCCATCCGCCTCGAGAATCCGATCTTTGCCCAGCTGGGGGTGGAGGCGATTGTCGGCCAGGAACTGCTGCGCAACCGGCCCCAGCTCTGGCGGCTGGAGCGTCAACCACCCAGGCTGGAGTTGCGATGAGCCTCCTCACGCTGCTGCTGAGCCGCTTCAGCCAAGCCGCGACGGCCCCCTTCGCTCTGGCCCAGTTGCAGCTGGTGCTGGCCCTGCTTGGGCTCTATGGGCTGGTGGCCATCCCACTGGCCTTGGCCTCGGGCCTGCTCAGGCCGCCCTGGCGTCAGCTGAGCGCTCAGAGCTGGCTGCAGCTGGGGGCCGGCCTGGTGCTGATGCCTGCGTTGCTGGAGGAAGGGCTCTTCCGGGTGCTGCTGCTGCCCCGAGCACTGCTGGAGCTGGGCTCGGTGGCCCAGCTGGCCTGGGCTGCCCTGAGTGTGGGGCTGTTCGTGCTCTATCACCCCTTGTCCGGTCGGCTGTGGTACCCGCCGGGGCGCTGGTTGTTTGAGCAAGCCAACTTTCTGCTGGCTTGCAGTCTGCTCGGGGCCGTGTGTGTGATCGCGTATGTCAGCACCGGAGCGCTCTGGGCCCCGGTGCTGATCCACTGGTTCACGGTGCTGATCTGGCTGGGTCCAGGGGATGGTGCCAGGGATCTCACGGATAGGCGTTCGGCACAAAGAACTGTTCATTGAGTGGCGGCCGCTGATAGTCGGCACCGCTCTTGCGGGGCGGCAGCTTGATCGCCTTGGGTGTCATGTCCTCATAGGGCACTTTCGAGAGCAGATGGCGAATGCAATTGAGACGGGCCCGCCGCTTGTCGTCGGCTTCGACGGTGAACCAGGGCGCTTCGGGGATGTTGGTGTGGGCGAACATCGCATCTTTGGCTCTGGAGAACTCCACCCAGCGATCGCGGGATTCCAGATCCATCGGACTGAGCTTCCAGCGCCTTGCTGGATCTTTGAGGCGGGAGCGAAAGCGTAGCTCCTGTTCTTCATCGCTCACCGAAAACCAGTACTTGATCAAGGTGATGCCACTACGCACCAACATCCGCTCAAATTCAGGACAGGATTGCAGGAATTCATCCGCTTGAGTGGGTGTACAAAACCCCATCACCTTTTCTACGCCGGCGCGGTTATACCAGCTGCGATCGAAGATGACAATCTCACCAGCAGCCGGGAAATGCTCGACGTAGCGCTGAAAATACCACTGGCTCTTCTGCTGATCCGATGGGGTACCAAGGGCTACCACATTGCAACCGCGGGGATTGAGCGGTTCGGTGATGCGCTTGATCGTGCCTCCCTTTCCGGCAGCATCGCGTCCCTCAAAGATCACGATCAAGCGATAGCCGGTGTCTTTAATCCAGTACTGCATCTTGACCAGCTCCACCTGGAGCCGGATCAATTCCTTCTCATAAAGACGGCGATCCAAACGCACTGAGGCGCCACTCGCTGCCTCATTGCTCAGATCCTCGAGCGTGGTGGAGGGGTGGTACTGATCAGCCTCAAGATTGGGCGCCTGCCTGGCCTGCCCATGCTTCTCACCTGACTTGGACTTACCCATGGCACCACCATCACCGGAATGCAGCCCCAGCCTGGCTCAGACCAGGGCTGCCCCTCCACGGGCCCACTGGGCGATCAGCTGCTCCATCCGCACCAGCTGGTAGCGGCTCTGCTCGTTGGGTTGACTCAAGTAGTCGCGGCGCAGGCCGTCGAGCTGAAGTTTCAGAGCCGTCAGCACAGGATGGTTTTCGTCCACAAGCTTTTCCTCAGACGCTTAAAACCTTAATCGATTCTGGAAATCTGCACCATGTTGGTCTGCACATGGTTCGAATATGAGCCTTGGCGCATCGATAGCTTACTGGGGCGCCCCAGCCACAGGCCGGGCCGGCGCCGGATAGGTTGGGCTGGCTGGATCCGGGCCATTGCATGGATCTGACTCCGTTCCTCGACTCGCTCGAAGGCTCCAGGCTCGATCATCTGTTGCTGTCAGCCTGTGTGAGCGGCAGGGTGGCCTTTGCCATGAAAGGTCGCTTTCTGTTGCGCTCGTTCTGCGAGAGCTTCCAGGATCGCAGCCTGATCGGCTGTGCCGTGACGGATGAAGCCGCCTGCCTGCGGTATCTGGCGAAGGAACCCTACGAACTGCTGATCTGCACCGACCATCTCGAAGGGGGCAATGGCTTTGAGTTGGCCCGCAAGGCGCGCCAGGCCCATCGGGCCCTGAAGGTGGTGGTGCTGGCCCTCGGCGATGTGATTCCGGTGGAATACGCCGAAGCCCCCTGGTTGGAGGCGGTGGTGGCCGAGGCGGATGTGGTCGACGATCAGCGGCCGCTGCAGGCCGCCGTGATGGCGGTGATCGGTCATCACGTCTACCGCAGCCCCTCCTTGCGTACCGGCAATCTGCCCTACCTGAGCTGTCCGCGGCTCACCCCCAGGGAATACGAAGTGCTCGATCTGCTGGCCACTGGACTCAGCGATCGCGAGATTGCCCGCAGCCTGGTGATCAGCGAAGCCACGGCGCGCACCTACACCAAGCGGCTGCTCCACACCCTGAGCGTGAACAACCGACTTCAAGCGGTTCTCAAAGGCATGCGCTGCGGCATGGTGAAACTCTGAGCTGCCACAGCTGAGAGGCTGAGGCGAACCATCTGATCGGCTCAATGTCCCCGGATGGGGGGATCGCCTGAGGCAGGCCGGGTTCGAGATTAGCCGAGCAGCTCCAGGCCGACCGAGCAATGGTGCCCATCAGCTCCCTTTCCCCGCAAACAGCTGGCGTCGTAGCGCCGGTTCGGCTGAATCCGGCGACATCCAAGGTCACGATCGGTGAACTGGAGGCTGGCTATTCGATGTACTGCAAGGCGATGCGACTGTTGATTCGGGAAGGCCGGAGTCTTGCCAAGATTCAGCGCACTGTGTGCTGGCAGCGCCTGGCCCAACTGCACGAATGTCTGCCAGGCCAATACAGAGATCCGGACTACCTCTATGTGCTGCTGCGCCGCGACCAAGCCCCAGCCCAACGCGATCTGGCTTGAGCAACCGTTGCCTGGCCCCGCCAACCGTGAGCGGCGTCAGGACGTCGACTGTCCAGGCTGAACAGAGCCTGGCCGGTCTGGCCTCGAAACTGCTGCCTTCCTCAACGTTGGCAGCGTGACGGCGGTATCCCTGCAGTCCAAGGTCCCCAGCGCCCATTCGGCATCAGCCACGGCCGAGCTGCTCAGCACTGCCCAGCTCCGCCTGCTCAACGAACGACGCGACGGCCCCGGGCTGAAACAACTGGCCTGCCACCTGGCCGTGGTGCTGGTTGGTGCCCTGCTCTGGGGCTTGCCTCTGGTTGGATCCGAGTCCGCCGCTCTGGTGATCCCCTGGCCCCTGCGGCTGCTGGGGCTGCTGCTGCTGGGCCTGGGCCTGGCCTTCAGCTTCTGCGCGATGCATGAGAGTGGCCATCGCACCGCCTTTGCCAGCCGCCAGCTCAATGACACCGTGGCCTGGTGGGCCGGAGTACTGAGCTTTTACAACGCTGATTTCTATCGCCGTTACCACCAGTGGCACCATCGCTACACCCATCTGCCCGGACTCGATCCGGAGCTGGAGTCCAGCCCTCCCAGTGATCTGGCCAGCTACCTACTGGAACTGAGTGCCATCCCCTGGTGGATGGGCAAGATCCGTGGCCACTGGGCCGGATTGCGAGGTGATTTCGCTGGCCAGCCTTATATCCCGAGCGAAGCGATCCCGGCGGTGCGCCGTTCGATCCAGCTTCAGTGCGCTGTCTATGGGGTGCTGTTGGTCGCCTCCATCCCTGCTGCCAATGGCCTGCTGTTCTGGTTCTGGCTGTTGCCGCTGGCTGTGGCCCAGCCCTTGCTGCGCTTTGTGCTGCTGGCGGAACACGGCGGCTGCCCCTTCGAACCGGACGGCCGGCGCAACACCCGCACCACCCTCACCTTGGCGCCGCTGCGGCTGCTGATGTGGCAGATGCCGTTTCACACCGAACACCATCTCTATCCTTCCCTGCCCTTCCATGCCCTGGCCAGGGCCCACGGGCTGCTCGCCCCGAGCCTCCAGCATGGCGATCGCGGTTACCTGGCCGTTCACCGCCGCTTTCTGAACAATCTCAGCGCCCTCGGCTTGCCAGCCCAGCCAGCCCAGCAGCCAACAACAGCCCCAGCCGCCAATGGGCCAGACCAAGCTCCGTGATCTCGCCCACGTCGGCCGCAGCGATCGATCAGCGTTTCGAGCTCGGTGCTCTGCCGCTCGTCAGCGGCGAGCTCCTCGCCGACGCCCACTTGTCCTACCGGGTGTATGGGGAACTCAACGCGGCCTGCACCAACCTGGTGCTCTATCCCAGCTCCTACGGCGCCTGGCCCGAGGACATCGACTGGGTGGTGGGTCCGATCCTCGATCCGCATCGCTGGTGCATCGTGCTGGTCAGCCAGTTCGGTAACGGCCGTTCCAGCAGTCCCAGCCAGGGTGGCCCCGCCTTGCAGGCCGGCGGCTGGCCCGTCAGCCATGCCGACAACGTCAGGGCCCAACGGCGCTTGCTGGAGGAAGGTTTCGGGGTCGAGAGTCCGGCCCTGATCTATGGCTGGTCGATGGGAGCGCAGCAGGCTTACCACTGGGGCGTGCTCGAACCGGAGCGCAGCCAGCGTCTCTGCTGCATCTGCGGCACCGCCCGCACCACCCCCCACAACCGCCTGTTCCTACTGAGTCTGCGCCAGGCCCTCACCGCCGATCCGGCCTGGAACGGCACTGGTTTCGACACCGTGCCCGAGCGGGGACTGCGCAGTTTTGCCCTGATCTATGCCAGCTGGGCCGCCAGCCAGCCCTTTTACCGGCGCGGCGGCCATCTGGATCTGGGTTATGCCGATGTGGAGAGCTACGTGGAGCAGGCCTGGCTGCCCGCCTACCGCCGCCACGATCCCCGGGATCTGATCGCCATGCTCGATGTCTGGCTGGCCTGCGATGTGGCGGCCGCCGCCGGCATCGTCAGCGGCCAGGCCGAGGCCGACCTCGCCACCGCCCTGGGCCAGATCCGGGCCCGCTGCGCCGTGGTGGCCGGCCGCCACGACCTCTACTTTCCCCCCGCCGACTGTGCCGCCGAAGCGGCCCTGATCCCCCAGGCCAGCCTGCGGGTGCTCGAATCCGACCTGGGCCACCGGGCCGGCAATCCCCGCGACAGTCCTGTTGAGCAGGCCCAGTTGCGCGCCGTAGTGGAGGAGCTGTGCCAGAGCTGAAGGGCGGAAGGACCTGGCTGGGGATCACGAAGTGGCGATTCGGCCCACCCTGAACCAGAAACAGCACCAGATCGCCCTAGACCCACCCTCGCTGCTTTCGCCATCGAGGTGGTGATCAACCCGATCAGCTCGCCGTTGCGCGGCAGCGGCTCAGCAGCGACTCCACCAGCTGCTGGTTCAACTTGAAGCCCAGCCGCTGCGATCTCCAGCCCAGCTGGCCTTGCGGCGGCCCAGGGCTGCCGATCCAGCCAGGGTCAGCCCGTCCCCAGCCAGTCCGCCCTCCGCCGCAAGCACTGCCCGACCCGATGACCGACCTGGCCACCTTCGCCGCCGATCGCGGCATTCGCCATTTCCTGTTCTCTTTCGCCGATCTGTTCGGGGTGCAGCGGGCCAAGCTCGTGCCCGCCTCCGCCGTGGCCGAACTGGCCGCCAACGGGGCGGGCTTCGCCGGCTTTGCCGCCTGGCTGGCGATGACACCGGCCGATCCGGATGTGCTGGCCCGTCCCGATCCGGCCAGCCTGATGGTGCTGCCCTGGCAACGGGAGGTGGCCTGGGTGGCCACCGATCTGTCGGTGGAAGGAGTGCCGCTGGAACAAGCGCCCCGTCGGGTGTTGCAGCGGCAGCTGCAGCGAGCTGCAGCTCTGGGTTTTGAGTTCCGCAGCGGCGTCGAGGCGGAGTTCTTCCTGCTCGATCCGCTCCAGGGCGGCGTGGCCGATCGGCTCGATCATCAGCCCAAACCCTGCTACGACCAGTTGGCCCTGATGCGCCGCTATCCCCTGATCAGTGAGCTGATCGGCGCCATGGAAGAGCTGGGCTGGGGGCCTTACCAGGCCGACCACGAAGATGCCAACGGCCAGTTCGAACTCAACTGGACCTACGCCGAAGCCCTCACCACCGCCGATCGCCATGCCTTCTTCAAGGTGATGGCCGCCAGCCTGGCCGAACAGCATGGCTGCGCCGTGAGCTTCGATCCCAAGCCGATCGCCGGGCTCACCGGCAACGGTGCCCATCTGCATGGGTCGCTGTGGGATGGCAACGGCCGCAACCTGTTCCATGACCCCAGCGGCGAGAAAGGCCTCTCGCTTCTGGCCTACCGCTTTCTGGCAGGGCTGCTGGCCCACGCGCCGGCCCTCTGCGCCCTCACCAATCCGGTGCCCGCCAGCTACCGCCGCCTGGCCCGCGCCGACACCACGTCGGGTGCCACCTGGTCGCCGGCCTGGATCAGCTACGGCGGCAACAACCGCACCCACATGGTGCGCATCCCGGATGACCAACGGCTCGAACTACGGCTCGCCGATGGCGCCGCCAACCCCTACCTGCTGCAGGCAGCGGTTCTGGCGGCTGGTCTCGATGGCATCGAGCGGGGCCTGGAGCCCGGCCCCCGCAGCGACGCCAACACCTACACCGATCCCCCGGCCGCCGGCACAGCCCGGCCCCTGCCCGCCAGCCTGGAGGAGGCCCTCGAGGCCTTTCGCCAGGATCAGGTGCTGCG